>DAAV01000008.1 GCA_001701295.1 Bacteroidales bacterium H10 | reverse complement strand
CTGAGCTAAAGAGGCAGGTGGGCGAGCTGTCTGCATCGCACCGCTCAACCCGTTACCCTTGCTTCGGTCAAGATCTGGGGGATTCACGGGGAGCTGGTCGTGCAGGACTCACCCAGCGCAAAATTATAACTTTTTTCTCACACTACCAAATTTTTCGGCATTCCGCATGTAAAAAAAGATATTTTATTTCACTCTTTCTACTATCACACGGTCCATCAACGCATGATTGGTATTGATATTCATATTCTCATCCTCAGGCAGATACTCTATCGTGACGGTATGCCGTCCGGCCTTCATGTACGTTTTCACACCGTTCGACATGCCCCAGTCATTCCAGTTCGCCACTCCGCGGTGTGGCATGACAAGCGTACCGGCTTTCTTGCCGTCGACGGTGAGCGTGCGGATCGCCGCCTTGTTCTCCGTATTGACCGGACCGTTGCCGTTGGCATAGCGCACGGAGATCGAATATACCCCGTCTGCCGGAATATCTATCTCGACTGTGCGTGCCGGTGTCGTGCGGTCTGTCTCGGCAAAACCCGCGCCATAGAAGCCTGCAAGCTCTTCTTTGGGCTGATAAGAAATCTCAGGAGATTTCATCGCCGTTGTCTCGTCACCGAATTCCACGGCGATCGTCGCGCGGTTGCTGCGTGGTTCGGATGCGAATCCTTGGGTGCCGTCTCCGGCCACTCCGATCACCTGCCATTCTCCCGGTGTCGGGGCGGGGAATTGCGTCTGACGTGTACGCGCCACTTCCCGTCCGTCTTTCAGGACTATGTATTCACCTATATATTCTATCGGATTCCAGCGCAACAGATTCTGGCTCACGCCATCGGTTGCCGCGATATCCTTTGAATTCTCCATCCATGCGGTCGGAGTCAGGGGAGCCTTCAGATTTGCCACGCGGTTGATTTTCATCGGAGCGATCGGATCGTTGGCCATCTCGACTGTAATTTTCCCGCCTTTCGCCAGGGCCTTGGCCGGTATGGTCTTTGTCGGATCCAGATTCTTCCCGTTGAGTGTCAGCGATTTTATCTTATCGCCATATCCGTTTACCGTTATGTCGAGTCTCGCTCCTCTGTAAGGGAAATTCTCGAGTGTTCTCTCTGCGGCGAAAGCTTCGGGCACAAATGGAGCTATGCGGAGTCCATCTTTCTCGAAATGTATTCCGAAAAGTATCTGCTGTGTCAGTGCGATATTTCCTGAAAGACTCCAGAGCATGTTCGACGAATTGAGTTCTGTGTATATGTCTCCGTTATCGAGATTGAAGTTCTCTTTGTTTGTCGCGAACAGGGCGGCCGGGCGGAACACGGATCCTATTCCCTCTACCACGCCTTCCTCATTGCCTGTCTTGGCCTGGGCGAGGGTCCAGTAGCTGGCCACGAACGGCCACAATGCGTTGTTGTGATAGTTGGGCATGTCAGCGATCTGCGGATAAAAGATGGCCGGTCCGAAAGGAGTTGTCGGATTCGACTGCGAGATCTCTTTCTGTCTCTCTGCCGGTGCGATGTCATAGAGTATCGCGAGGGCCTCGCCGAGTGTCTCCGCACGAGGATTGAGTATAAGGTTGTCTCGCCCGTAGGTGTACATGCCGTAATATCCCTTGTCGGGCATATGGAATGTCTTGTCTATGAGAGCCGCCAGCTCCTCTGCTTTCGCGGCATATTCCGTCGCGGTTTTCTTATGTCCAAGTTCGGATGCCATTTCCGAAACGGCTTTCAGGGCCGCCGCATACATGACATTGGTTCCCATCGCTTCGCTCTGTGATATGTCGGCGGTCTGCATCCATTTCGGATAGCTCTGCTCGCGCCAGTCGATAAAGGAGGTCTCTCCTTTCACCAGCCCGCGTTCGCTGCGTATCGTGAGGTCGTCTTTCTCTATGCTGCGCAACGCTATCGGATAGACTTTCTCGAGCCATTTCTTGTCTCCGGTCACCTTATATATCTCATAGGCGGCAAGTGTCCAGATCATGCGGTCGGTCGAGATAGGCCACGCGCCTCCCGATCCGGTATCCTGTATTATCTGTCCCGAAGGATTCACTTTCTTCATAAGGGAGATCATCGACGCCTCAGGCTGCAACGCGGCCATGGATAAAATGATCGAATAACTTACGTCGCGGGTCCATACGCCGGCCCATTCCTTGCCGGTGCGCAGGGTCGTATCCGGCTCGACGGCGTTCACCATCTCGTCAAGTCCCATGTTGTAGATGGCCTGATGGAGCAGATTGCCTCCCTTGAGCACCGGATATGCCGACAGGTCGTTCTTCCGGCTCCATGTCTGGCTGACAGGCATGAAATAACCGGGACGTCCCTTGTATGTGCTCCGTATCTGATACGGATTGTCGGCCCAGGCCTTGAATTCATTCTGATAGATTGTGTCCCCTTCCCAACGGTATGCGTCTGTCTGTACGAAGAGTTCTCTCTCCGTGGCTCCGGCCGAAATCGCCATGGCGCTTCCGGCCAGCATCATAAGAGTTTTTTTCACGATAATTATCTGGTTTGGGAGACTGTGACCCTACGGCCGCAGTCTCTGAGGTTTGAAAAGTTATTTTTTCTTTCTGCCGCGCTGCTTTTTGGCCTCGTGCCGCTTGCCGGGCTTTTTCTCTTCAACGGTTTTCAGTGGCTTGTTGGGATTGCCCTTGTC
>DAAV01000125.1 GCA_001701295.1 Bacteroidales bacterium H10 | reverse complement strand
AAAACAAGAATGCTCCGCAAATTTCGATTTGCGGAGCATTCTTGTTTTCATGGTTTATTCTTCCGGAAGCGGTTCGAAATCCTCTTTCCCGACGCCACAGACCGGACATACCCAGGAATCGGGGATATCTTCAAATGCGGTTCCCGGAGCAATACCGTTGTCAGGATCTCCGATTTCGGGGTCATAGACCCAGTCGCACACAGTGCAGATGTATTTTTTCATACTGATGAAAGTTAGAATGATTATACATACTTATGTTTTCACTTTTAATAACAGTATTTGAATTATTTTGTTCGGTCATCGTTTGGCTTTTGTTGATTTTTATCACGTACATATTTGCATATATCCCCCTCAAATGCTAAATTTGCTATATGAATAAAAACTTTAAAAACATAGTCAAACCTTAAATTTAACACAACCATGGCAAAAGTAAAACCTTTCAAAGGAGTCCGTCCTCCACGCGAACTTGTCGAAGAAGTGGCATCCCGTCCTTATGATGTGCTCAATTCCGAAGAAGCCCGCAAAGAAGCGGAAGGAAATGAAAAAAGTCTTTATCACATCATCAAGCCCGAAATAGACTTCGCTCCGGGATTTGACGAGCATGATCCTGCCGTCTATGACAAGGCGGTGGAGAACTTTAAAAAGTTTCAGGAGAGAGGTTGGCTCGTTCAGGATTCTAAGGAGAATTATTATATATATGCCCAGACCATGGACGGCCGTACTCAGTACGGTTTTGTAGTTGCCGCGTGGGTTCCGGACTATATGGAGGGCCGTATCAAAAAGCATGAACTGACACGTCGCGACAAGGAAGAAGACCGAATGAAGCATGTGCGTTGCAACAATGCCAACATCGAACCGGTATTTTTCGCTTTTCCCGATAATGAACGCCTTGAGGAGATCATACGCGAGGTGACAGCCGGAGAACCGGAATATGACTTCGTGGCTCCTGATGGGTTCGGCCATACCCTGTGGGTTATCGACGCGCCCGAAGTCATTTCGGAAATCACTGCCGAGTTCGCCAAGATACCCTCTCTATACATAGCCGACGGTCATCATCGCTCCGCAGCCGCTGCCCTCGTAGGCAATGAGAAGGCACAGAACAATCCCGATCATCGCGGCGACGAGGAATATAACTATTTCATGGCTGTCGCATTCCCTGCCTCCCATCTCAAGATTATCGATTACAATCGCGTGGTCCGCGATCTGAACGGCCTTACACCGGAAGAATTCCTGGCACGTATCTCCGAGAATTTCGAGGTTAAGGACATGGGTACGGAGATCTATCATCCAGATGCGTTGCATAATTTCTCTCTCTATATGGGAGGCCGCTGGTATTCGTTGACTGCCAAGCCGGGCACATACGATGACAGCGATCCGATAGGAGTGCTTGATGTCACAGTGTCGTCTGATCTAATTCTGAGGGATATCCTCGGCATTACCGATCTGCGTTCTGACAAACGTATCGATTTCGTAGGCGGTATACGTGGTCTTGAGGAGCTTAAACGCCGTGTCGACAGCGGAGAGATGGCCATGGCGCTCGCTCTTTATCCTGTGACCATGGACCAGCTCATCGATATAGCTGATACCGGCAATATCATGCCTCCGAAAACTACATGGTTCGAGCCTAAGCTCCGTTCGGGCCTTGTTATTCACAAACTTGACTGATCCTCAGGTATCCGGTCCGACGGTATATCGGCCAGTTCCTTCAAATGAAGGATATCATTGACATGACAAAATTAAAAAAAATAATTCTTGCTACGGTCGCGACGGCTATTATGCCGGTCGCGGCCTTTCCTTGTACATCGGCCATAGTGTCCGCCTCGGCCAATCCTTCCGGCCGCCCTGTTTTATGGAAACACCGCGATACCAGCACAATCGACAATAAGGTGGAATATGTCGCTCCCGAGAAGTGGGCATTCGGTTATGTCGCGCTTTTCAACGCGTCTGATCGCGATTTGCGCGAGGCCTGGATGGGGATGAACGATGCCGGATTCGCAGTGATGAATACAGCTTCCTATAATATCAAGGATGACCGGGTGCCTCAGAAGAAGATGGATCGGGAGGGTATTCTCATGACCAAGGCGCTTCAGACATGCCGCACGGTCGATGATTTTGCCCGCTTGCTTGATTCTTATCCGAGGCCGATGGGAGTCGAGGCGAATTTCGGTGTTATCGATGCTTACGGGAATGGTGCCTTTTTCGAGACGAACAATCATTCGTATGTGCGTTATGACCTTGCCGATCAGCCTGACGGTGTACTCGTGCGTACCAATTACAGCCATTCGGGCCGGAAAAATGAAGGGTATGGTTTTGTAAGGGAAGCCAATGCCAACTGCATACTGCGACCCTATATCGAAGAGCGTTCAGTATCGCCGGAGGTGCTTACTGAAGTCGTGAGCCGCACTTTCTATCATGATCTTAAGAAACGGGACTATACTTCCGCGGATGAACAGTGGCTCATCGACCAGGACTTCATTCCGCGTTACAAGTCAACAGCCACTATCGCAATAGAAGGCTGTCGGCCGGTAGCGGCTCAGGATTCTGTTACTCCGGATTTCGTGGCGGATGAATATATCATGTGGACCGGATTGGGCTATCCTCCGGTTGCGGAGATCCGTGCGGTGCGTTGTCAGGCCGGAGGCGTGCCCGATGAACTTAGAGGATCATTGCCCGACGGCCATTCCCCTCTTGGTGACGAAGCGAAGCGGAAGCGTGACGAAGTGTTCCCGCTAAAGGCCGGAAATGGCGACAAATATCTTGATATTACAAAACTTTA
>DAAV01000121.1:47722-67180 GCA_001701295.1 Bacteroidales bacterium H10 | reverse complement strand
AACCGATTATTTACATTGACCCGATAAATCGCGTCCGCCTCGTCCGGCACCGTCCGACCGGTCGGAGCAGCGCCTTTCCAAGGCGGCGAATTTTTTTGTCCTCATTTCTTTTACTGTTGTATTATTCGGTGGGATTCGTTAATTTTGTAAATTATTCGAGTTTCAAATATTATCATACTGATGATAACGCGAAAATATAATCTTATTAACAATGTGACCGGCTGGATCGTATTTGTGATCGCACTCGTCACATATTGGCTCACACTTGAGCCTACCGCGTCATATTGGGATTGCGGAGAGTTTATAATACAGGCTGACAAGCTTGAAGTCGGTCATCCGCCGGGGAACCCCATATTCATGCTTACTGCCCGCTTCTTTGCGAACTTCGCGCCCGACAATGCATCGGTATCGCTGATGGTCAATGCTATGAGCGGACTTCTTAGTGCCCTTACCATCTTGCTCCTTTTCTGGACAATCACTCATCTGACGCGAAGACTGATTGTGCGTGACGACCGCACGCGCGAGTTGCCTTTGAGCAAGATGCTTGTGATATTCGGAGCCGGTGTCGTGGGATCTTTGGCGTATTGCTGGAGTGACACGTTCTGGTTCTCGGCTGTGGAAGGCGAGGTATATGCGTTCTCTTCATTCTGCACGGCATTGGTCTTCTGGCTGATCCTGAAGTGGGAAAATCGCGCGGACAATCCTTCGTCCGACAAATATCTTATACTTATAGCCTATATCATCGGTGTCAGCATCGCAGTCCATCTGCTCAATCTGCTCTGTATACCCGCTATTGTGCTGGTGTTCGCTTATCGCAAATGGAACGACATGAATCTTGCGAAGTCGCTGCTTGCCCTGGTCGTGTCATTCGCCATTATTGTTCTGGTGCTGTTCGGTCTCGTGCCCGGTTTCATCAAGATGGCCCAGCAGTTCGAACTTCTGTTCGTAAACGGCTTCCATATGAGTTTCAACAGCGGTGCGCTCGCATACGCTTTTATCGCGGCGGCAGCCTTTATCTGGGCGATCTATGAGATAAGAGCCCAGAAATCTCCGCTTCTGATCAAGGTGTCGTTTATATTGGCTGTATTTGTGAGCGGTATGCTTTTCCTTGGCAGCGGCTGGTGGCTCGGATGGATTCTCACGGCGTTGCTCGCGGCATTTATGTTTTCTAAATATTATACCAAGGTATCGCTTAGAACGCTCAATGTGATAATGTGGAGCATAGCGGTGATATTTGTAGGATATTCGAGTTACGCTCTTATTCTGATCCGTTCGAGTGCCGACACTCCGATGAATCAGAATTCACCCGACAACGTTTTTGATCTCGCTTCTTATCTTAACCGTGAGCAGTATGGAGAGACTCCGCTGCTTTATGGCGAGACATTATATTCGGGTCAGCAGAAAAAACTTGTATCTGTCCTCACGGATACGGTGACATATACTGAGGATGGCGTTCCCGTAATCGTACAGCAACCGGTGTATAACTCTGTCGTCGATGCCGGCAAACCTATGTATGCGAAAGGAGTGAAAGGCGCCGAGACCCGTTCGGAATATGGTTTCCTCAATCAGGGCGAACTTGCTGACAATGCGAAACTGGCCGAAAGAGGGGGTGACTATTATGTGAAGCGCGATTATAAGCCGGAGATAAAGTTGAATCCTGAGCTGAATATGTTCTTCCCCCGTATTTACAGCCGGATGCATCGCTCTGCATATCAGAATTGGGTGAGACTCGACACTATCCCGGCTAACCTTCATGAGTTATACGCGATCGATGAGATCAGCGGCGAGAAGGTTCCGGAACTTGATCTGTCGGGCGAGCCCTATTTCAATCAGGCTACAGGCATAGTGAACTATCCGCAGAAGATAGGCTATCGTCCGACCTTCTCTCAGAATCTGGCATACTTCTTCAATTATCAGCTTATCCACATGTATATGCGATATTTCATGTGGAATTTCGCCGGAAGACAGAATGATGTGCTCAACCAGCAGGGTGAACTCGATGCCGGCAACTGGATCTCGGGAATTCCTTTTATCGACAACGCACGTCTCGGCGACCAGTCGTTGCTCCCCGACGATCTCGGCAAGAATAATCCGGGACATAACGTGTTCTACATGTTGCCTCTGATCCTTGGTCTTCTCGGACTCGTATGGCAGGCATTCGCAGGCAAACGCGGAGTGGAACAGTTCTGGGTGGTTTTCTTCCTCTTCTTCATGACAGGCATAGCGATTGTGCTTTATCTGAATCAGCCGCCTATGCAGCCGCGTGAGCGCGACTACGCGTTTGCCGGATCTTTCTATGCGTTTGCGATCTGGATCGGCATGGGAGTAGTGGCCCTCTGGCAGCTGATCATGAAAATCATGGGAGGCGCGCGCAAATCGTCGATCGCCGCCGGCACAGCTGTCGTACTTGGTCTGGCGGTACCCGCACAGATGGTCAGTCAGACCTGGGATGATCATGACAGAAGCGGCAGGACGGCAGCCCGTGATTTCGCCATCAATTATCTTGAGAGTCTTGAACCGAACGCGATAGTATTCTGCAACGGCGACAATGATACCTTCCCCTTGTGGTATGCACAGGAAGTGGAGGGCGTCAGACCGGATGTAAAAATTGTCAACCTCAGTTATCTTGCTTCCGACTGGTATGCCAACCAGATGCGCAAGCAGAGCTACACTGCGGCGCCGATAGATTTTACGGCTAAACCGGAAAATATCGCTTACGGCAATCTTGACGTGACATTGCCCGGAACCGACCGTGCCCCGGCCGATCTTATGACAAGTCTGAAATACATCTATGGCGGAGGTGGCCGTGACAATGATTATGGCTATCCGATGTTGCCTTCGGCCGTTGTCACTATTCCTGTCGACAAGAAAGCCGTGGTGGCCCGTGGACTGGTGGCTCCTCAGGATACCGCTGAACTTGTTAATGAGATCGTGATCGATCTGGCAGCCGCTCCGGCAGTGCGCAGCAAGGGATATATAAGTCTGAGCGAGCTGCTGATGCTCGATATAATCGCCACCAATGCGGCCGAAGGATGGCCGAGACCCATATATTGGTGTATGACAGTGGGCGACGAGTATCATCTCGGACTGACAAACTATATGCGAGGTGTCGGCATGACCCATCAACTTGTACCGACCATGCAGGACGNNAAGCCCGCACGGACCGACCGCGCCTATGATGTGGTCACCAAGAAATACAGATGGGGAGGCGCTGACAGTAAGAATGCACCCTATTTCGACGAGACAGCACGCCGCATGCTCGTATCCACACGCACATCCATGGTCGATGTGGCTTCCGAATTCCTCTATGAAGGAGACATCCTCAAAAGCGCGGGGAAAGATCAGGAGGCGGCAGATAAATACCGCAAGGCTATCGAGGTGGCGGAGCTGCTGACAGCCAAGTTGCCTGAAAGCACCTGGCCTCTGAGCGTATCGAACGCCTTGTCGCTTCCCGAGATCTATGGCNNATGGCCGCGCCGGAAAACGTCTTAATGATGACAAGACCGTGGCGAAAGCGAGAACAATGCTTGAGAACACCATGAAACGTATGAGTCAGTATCTTGCATACAACAGGGATATCACAAGGCGGTTCGGTAATGCGTCGATGACGCTGGAGTCGCGTATGATGCCCTATCAGTTCTACCGTTTTGCGGAACTTTATACGGAATATGGCGGCGATCCTAAAAAAGTGGAAGCAATCGTCAGCAAAGCCGGATACAAACTCGAAGATCTCCGCAAGAACTATGACCACCTGTATAAGGGCGGGGATGCGGCAGCGCCCGAAGAGTATGTGACGGAGGATCAGCTTGTATCCGAACTTGCGGACGCAGCCAGAACTGTCAATGAACTGGCAGCGATGGATGCGGCTACATATGCGGCGCAGCCTGCGGAGCACAGATATATAGATTCTATATATTTCGAGGCCTACAGACAATATGCGGAGCAGATCGACAAAAAGACACTGGACGCAAACGCAGAGATCGGTAAGGTCGACATGAACCGGAGCCGGAGGCTTTATGAAGAATACAGCGCCAATCATCCTTAATCAATAAGTGATCAAACCAGACCTGAGACGAATGCCCGGATTCATATGGTCCGGGCACCCGTCTGACGGTAAAACCGATAGATGAAAACCAACGGTATAGAACGTGCGTTTTTGAAGTTAGTAGGGCCCTGGATCGAGTCTCCGCCTAAGTTTTTCCGGAAGACATTTCTCAGAGGAGTCTTCCGGATCAAAGAGGGATCCGGTGCGAAAACGGTGTACCTGACATTTGATGACGGACCTATACCGCAATGTACGCCATGGCTGCTTGACATCCTTGATCGTTATGGAGTAAAAGCGACATTCTTTATGGTCGGAGACAATGTCCGTAAATATCCGGAACTTTACGCCGAGGTTTTACGGCGCGGACATAAGGCCGGAAACCACACGATGCATCATCTTGACGGCTCGCGCAAATGGACGCGACGGTATATAGATGATGTGAAAGAGGCCGCCGGTTATATCGACAGCGATCTGATGCGCCCTCCCCACGGCTGGATGCGATTCAGACAGAAAGAATATCTCAGCCGTCACTATAGGATCATAATGTATGATCTTGTGACCCGCGATTACAGTAAGTATGTGGATGCGGAGCATGTTTTCAGAAATGTGCGCAAGTATGCGAGGCCGGGATCAATCATTGTCTTTCATGATTCGCTCAAGAGCAGGGACAAACTTGAGACGGCGTTGCCGCGAAGCATAGAATGGCTGTTGTCGGAAGGTTTTGAATTCAAGCTTATACCGGGCAAACGGTGACAAGCTCTGTGCTGCCGCTATATAAAACTATTCTGATGAAAGAAGAAAAAGACAATGATATTATATTGACTGACTCGCCGGACGCGATTGCAAATGCGGATTCCGTAGAGATCGGTTGCACGACCCGGAAACGAGTCCTGATTGTCGGGGCCGGAGGTTTTGTCGGGGGATATCTTGTAGAAGAAGGTCTCAGAAGAGGTTATGAAGTCTGGGCAGGAATACGATCCACGACATCGCGCCGGAGACTTGCCGATCCGCGGATAAAAATAGTAGAGTTCGATTTTGATACTCCGGCATCACTTGCGCGTACGTTGCGCGATGCACTTCCGGAAGGCCGGTGGGATTATATCGTGTATAATCTGGGCGCCACTAAAGTGACCCGATATGCGGATTTCAATCATATAAACTATGATTATCTCAGGGCTTTCACAGGAGCGTTGCACCAGTCATGCAAAGTGCCGGAAAAGTTACTCCTCATAAGCAGTCTGTCAGTGCTGGGCCCACAGGGAGAAAGATCCTACGCCCCTTATCAGGAGGAAATGATACCGCACCCCAATACGCGCTACGGGGCATCGAAATTAAAAGCCGAGCTGTGGCTTGCGACAGCCGGAATCCCATATGTCATATTCCGGGCCACAGGCATATACGGTCCGTGGGACAAAGATTATTTCCTGATGCTCGAGTCCATAAGGAAAGGTGTGGATTTCGGAGTAGGCTACAGAAAGCAGATGCTGACCTTTATCTATGCGGCCGATCTTGCGGACGCCGTCTATGAAGCGCTTGAAAAAGCGCCGGCAGGAGAGACCTATCATATTTCCGAACCGGCCGCATATAGTCAGAAAGATTTCCGTAAGCTTGTCATGCGTCTGCTTGGCAAACGTTTTGTACTTCCTGTGAGATTGCCCATGTGGGCTGTAAAAGCCGTATGCGCCGTATCCGAAAAAATAGGTGTGCTGCGTATGAAGCCCGCTACGCTGAACAGAGACAAATTCCGTATAATGAAGCAGCGCAACTGGAATTGCTCGACGCTGAAGGCAAAGGAAGACTTCGGCTTCGAGGCTTCTACGAGTCTTGCCGAGGGCCTTGAAAAAAGCATAGACTGGTATCGGAAAGAGGGCTGGCTTAAATAAAACCGGTTAAAATAACAATGGAGATGCAAGATTCAATACGGACCACTACCGTGTGGCAGACAGAGAATGACATAGTTGTCCCGGTCACCGTGCAGGAAACTGTAAAGACAGTGGCTGCACCGGGGCAGCAAGCTGTGACCCGGACGGCGGCATCAAAACCGAAAGTGGTCATCAAGGCGCATAAAGGTGTGCCCGCGCTTCTTGCCTATCCATATACCGGAGAGGAGAATGATGTGTCGGGTCAGACTGCAGAAAAGAATGTGGAGCCGGCTGACAGTGTAGCCGCAGACAGCGTGCAACTCTCCCTACCTGTGCCGGGGGAAGTGAAGGAAGGAATAATTCTGATCAATCCGGCGAAAGAATTTTTAGGAAAAGAGACACACCTGCCGAAGATGCACTGGAGCCCGATGTCGTGGGTGTATCTGGGACTGGCCCTGCTGTTTTGTGTGGTGGCAATCAAATTCAAGGGAAACTCCCGTTATATGAAAGCATTGATGTCGGACCTCACAAGTACTCGGATGCGTCCCAACGCATTCGACGACACGGTCAAGGAGACGTCGCTGCTTGTCCTTCTCAACATAATGTGGGTGGCATGTGCCGGCGTATTGCTGTGGACAGTCATACGCACCTTTTCGCCCGGAGCGGATACCATGAGTTTCAAGATCCCGGACAAACCGGCGATGGGTATAGCGATATGTTCTGGAGTAGCCGCCGTCTACCTTCTGGCAATGACAATAGCATATTGGGTGATAGGAAATGTATTTGCCGAGCGGCGCCAGACACAGATGTGGGTAAAAGGAGCCGCCGCCGCTTATGGTCTGGAGACGCTTGTACTCTTTCCTGTCGCTCTCCTTACGCTTACTTATCCGGCCTGGAACCGGACTTTACTTATAATAGCCGCCGCCGTGTTTGTTTTTGGAAAAATCGTGTTCCTTTACAAAGGATTTCGCATTTTTTTCACTCAAATTTCNNGTTGCTTTTTTTGTACTACCTTTGCAGTTTAGAAATTGTACCCCTCATATTGACCTATGTGGCCGCAGTGGCGGCATGCATCCGATGGATGTGAAATATGGCATAGCTAAAAATTAGGAAACACATGAAAATTAAGAAGATACTTGTTTCTCAACCTAAACCGGCCGGAGATAAGTCTCCGTATTATGATATCGCTAAGAAATATGATGTAGAGATGGTGTTCCGTCCCTTTATAAAGACAGAAGGGCTGACAGCCAAGGAATTCCGCCAGGCCAAGGTGAATCTTGCCGAATTCACAGGCGTCATCTTTACATCGCGTGCCGCGATCGACAATTTCTTCCGTCTCTGTGAAGAGATGAGAGTCAAGATTCCCGATACGATGCGTTATTTCTGCACGACAGAATCGATTGCCCTTTATCTGCAGAAATATATTGTATACCGCAAGCGCAAGATATCTTTCGGAGCGACAGGAAAACTTAATGACCAGGCTCTTCTGGCATCTCTTGACAAAAACAACAAGGAGAAACTTCTTTTCCCCGTGTCGGATGTACACAAGGAGGACTTGTCCGTGCTTGAGGCGCACAATCTCGATGTGACCAAAGTAGTGATGTTCCGTACTGTCAGCAACGATTTCCAGCCCGGAGAAAATCTTGATTACGATGTGCTGATTTTCTTCAGCCCTGCCGGTATCGAGTCACTTAAGAAGAATTTCCCTGACTTCAAGCAGGATAAAGAGCACATTTATCTCGGCGCGTTCGGACCTACCGCAGTCAAGGCGATAGAGGACGCGGATCTCCGTGTCGATATAGCCGCTCCCAATTCGGAGCACAAATCGATGACGGGAGCTCTCGACGCATTCCTCGCCAAGATGAAAGAGGAAGGCAAAGTGGGCCGCGACTGAGAATCATATACGCGACAAGACATAGGAGGGAGGCGCAAAGATGAAAAATGTAAACGACACAATGCTCAGCCGGCTTTATCTTAAAGATACGGCCTTTCAGGATCTGATGCAGAAACGTATTTTCAATATACTTCTTATCGCCACTCCTTATGATGCCTTTATCCTTGAAGAGGACGGACGTGTAGAGGAACAGGTCTATAATGAATATGTGGCATTGAATCTGACTTCCGCGCCGCGTTTCACGAAAGTCGCAAATTACGATGAAGCCCATGCCGAACTGGCGTCCAAACATTATGATCTGATCATAGCCATGCCGGGAGTCGACATAAGCGAGACTTTCCGTGAGGCGGTGAAGATAGACGAGCTTTATCCTGATATTCCCTTTGTGGTGCTGACGCCTTTCAGCAATGAAGTGCGGCGGCGTATCGCAAACGAGGACTTGCGCGGAGTGGACTATGTATTCTCATGGCTCGGCAACGTGGATCTTATAGTCGCCATCATCAAACTGCTCGAAGACAAGATGAACGCCGACCATGATCTGAACGAGATCGGTATTCAGGCCATTCTTTTCGTAGAGGACTCTATCAGATTCAACAGCTCCATCCTTCCCTATCTGTTCAAGTTCCTCCTCAAGCAGTCAATGGTATTCTCGACCGAGGCCTTGAACGAGCATGAGGCCATGCTCAGAATGCGAGGCCGGAGCAAGGTGCTTGTGGCGCGCGACTATGAGGAGGCCACAGCGCTCATAGACCGCTACGGCGACAATATCATGGGTCTCGTCACAGACGGACGTTTCCCGCGTAACGGAGAGAAAGATCCCGATGCGGGAATGGCTCTCGCCGAGTATCTGCACCGGCGCCGCCCTTACGCGCCTGTGATAATGGAGAGCGCCGAGACCGATAACAGGAAACGTGCCGAAGAAGCAGGCTACGTGTTTCTTGACAAGAATTCCAAGACCCTCCCGATCGATCTGCGCAAGGCCGTGTCACATATGTTCGGATTCGGCGATTTCATCGTCAAATATCCCGGCAACGGGCGTGAACTTATGCGCATCACGAATCTCAAGGATCTCCAGCACAAGATATTCGAGATCCCGGACGATCTGTTGCATTATTACTGCAGCACTAACTGCATAAGCCGCTGGCTTTATTCCAGGGCATTGTTTCCCATAGCGGATTTCCTGCGGACATTCGAGTTTATCGATATCGAGGACGCTCCCAAGGTGCGCCGTCTCGTGTTCGAGTGTATAGTGCGTTACCGACGCATGAAGAACCGCGGCGTGGTGGCAGTGTTCCATAAGGATCTTTATGACGATTACAGCAATTTCGCCCGTATCGGCCAGGGGTCAATGGGCGGAAAGGGGCGTGGTCTGGCTTTTATTGATCAGATCATAAAGCGGCATCCCGTATGCGAGGATTTTGACGGAGTGCAGATCACCATACCGCATACGCTGGTGATATGCACCGACATATTCGATGATTTCATGGATCGTAACAATCTTTATCCTCTGGCTCTTTCCGATGTGCCGGACGAAGAGATATTACGACATTTCCTGGAAGCGGAATTTCCCGAGGAGGTCCGTTCTGACCTTCAGGCATTCTTCAATGTCGTGAAGCGCCCGCTCGCCGTGCGCAGTTCCTCGCTTATCGAGGATTCGCATTACCAGCCATTCGCCGGCATATACAGCACCTATATGGTGCCGTACGGCGAAGATGCTGAGGCGCGTGTAAATATGCTTTGCGACGCTGTCAAGGCAGTCTACGCTTCAGTATTCTATAAGGATTCGAAAGCCTACATGAACGCCACAAGCAATGTGATCGATCAGGAGAAAATGGCGGTAATCCTTCAGGGAGTGGCCGGCGAGGATTATGGCGGTTTCTATTATCCCGGTTTTTCCGGGGTTGGACGGTCACTGAACTATTATCCGGTAGGCGATGAAAAAAGCGACGAGGGAGTTGTCGAAGTCGCAGCCGGTCTCGGTTCATATATAGTGGACGGAGGAAGAGCCCTGCGTTTTTCTCCCGCACATCCCGACAAGGTGCTCCAGACTTCCACGCTTGAGCTGGCATTGCGCGACACGCAGACTTATCTCAATGCGCTGCCGCTCGNNAAATTGCCGATTCACGACCCAGGATACATTCAACATCGTGCGTATCCCGGTGGCCGACGCCTTTAAGACAGGTTCCCTGAAATATCTTGTCTCGACATTCGACTTCAACGACCGTCTGATCCGTGACAATGAATTCGGACCGGGGCGGAAAGTGGTTACATTTGCCAATGTGCTTAGACACGGAGTCTTCCCGCTTGCGAAGATAACTGAGTTCATGCTCAGCACGGGGCAATACGAGATGGGACGTCCGGTAGAGATTGAATTTGCCGGCAACATATTCCCCAAGCCGACTGAAGACGGACGCAAAGGAGTCGTCTACTGGCTGCAGATACGCCCCATCGTGGATCAGAAAGAAATGCTTGACGATTCCATCACCGAAGTGCCGGACGAGGAAGTGCTGATGCGGTCGGATGCCGCTTTAGGCCACGGCATGATGGACGGCGTGCGTTATCTTGTATATGTGAAGCCCGATACATTCAATACGTTGCACACGCGCGACATTGCCGAGGAAGTCGGCAGAATAAACGAAAAATTCTCTGCAGCCGGAGAACCTTATATTCTGATCGGTCCGGGTCGCTGGGGTACGTCGGATCCTTCGCTGGGCATTCCCGTGCGCTGGGCCCAGATTTCCGGCGCGAGGGTCATAGCTGAATCGGCGTTGCCTGGATTCAGAATAGAACCGTCGCAAGGCACGCATTTCTTTCAGAATCTTACCTCTTTCGGCACGGGTTATTTTACAATCGATCCTCGTGGCGGCAACGGCTTCATCGACATGGGATATATTGAATCACTACCGGTCGAGGAAGAGACCGCCCATCTAAGGATAATAAGATTCGAAGAGCCGCTGACCATTGCCGTAAACGGCCGGAAATCGAAAGGCATAGTATTCAAATCAAAGAGCTGAACGTGGCTTTTTCCTCATGGAAAATATGGTTGCACCCCCGGATNNCGGATCACCCGAAGGGTCATGGAAGCGCGCGAAGAAGAACAGGAGGCCCTGGCTTCGGAATGCGGCACGCTTCGTACGCGATTGTCCGGACTGCAGGCCGATTTCGAGAAACTGGCGGCTTCCGGCGCCGCCCAGACCGAAGCCAACGCCGCATTGGCGGAAGAAAACAACAGGCTCGAGAGAGAAATTGATTCGTTGCGTGAGAGACTTGAGGATGCGGACAAGGAACTTGCCGACCGTATGACCACAGAAGAACAGATCAGACAATTCGATGCCGTCCTCAGCAAAGCTGAAGAAATGAAACGCCGCTACGAACTGCGTATCTCAAGACTAAGATCTATCATAGAGGATATGAAAAAGGCTTCCGGAGAAAAAAATCCGGAAGCCGGAGAATTGGCTGTGATAAATATGGATACTGATATCCGTCGTTCCCAAACAAGGCAATCCCGGGTCGCCGATGTCCCGAAAAAGGAGGAACAACCGGATTCCGACTGGCTGGAGACGTTACCCGACTGATGCCGCCGGAGCTGACCGATAATCAGATCTGCACACCGTGCAGTGTGGCGGAAGATGCGTCGGTGATACGGACGCGGATAAAATCTCCAGCTTTAACGTTGCCACGCGGAAAGACTACGAACTTGTTCTGCGATGTGCGGCCGCAATATTCCTCAGCATTTCTTTTGCTCGGGCCCTCGACAAGCACTTCGAACTCCTTTCCAATGTCACGGCGGTTGCTTTCGAGAGAAAGTTCATTCTGGAGCGCGATCATACGGTTCAGCCGGTCGATCTTCACCTCCTCAGGCACGTTGTCTTTCATTTCGCGCGAGGCGAGTGTGCCGGGACGTTCCGAATATTTGAACATGAAGGCCGAATCGAAAGCAGCCTCTCTCATCAATGACAGCGTTTCCTGAAAATCCTCTTCAGACTCGTTATAGAATCCGGTGAACATATCGGTCGACAGTCCCGCGTCGGGCAGAATGCGCCGTATGGCGGCTACGCGGTCGAGATACCATTCGCGTGTGTACTTGCGGTTCATGTTCTTAAGGACGGAATCGGAGCCGCTTTGCACCGGAAGATGTATGTGCCGGGCGAGATTGGGATATCGGGCTATCGTTTCGAGAGTGCGGTCGCTCATATCCTTGGGATGGGAGGTGGTGAAGCGGATTCTCATGTCGGGAGCGGCCTGGGCCGCCATGGCGAGAAGCGCGGGGAAGTCCACGGTCTCTCCGGTGTCCGGATCAGAGTAGGAATAGCTGTTGACATTCTGGCCGAGAAGAGTCGCCTCCCTGAAACCACGTTTGCGCAGGTCTTCCAGTTCGCGCAGGATGCTGCGTGGTTCCCGCGAACGTTCACGTCCGCGAGTATATGGAACAATACAGTAGGAGCAGAAATTATTGCAGCCCCGCATTATAGAGATGAATCCTCCCACAGCACCGGAGCCACCGAGGCGGCGGGGCACAACGTCACGATAAGTTTCGGAAGTGGACAGCTCAATATTGATCGCCGGGTTGCCGGTCTCGGCGGCGGCCACAAGATCCGGAAGATCCATATAGGCGTCAGGACCTGCGACCAGATCGACACCATGTTTTTCGATCAGTTCATTCTTGAGACGCTCGGCCATGCAGCCGATGACGCCTATTATCACGTTTCTTCCCGATTTGCGCCGCAAGGCGTTCCAGTAGGCGAGGCGTGAATATATCTTCTGCTCTGCGTTGTCTCGGATAGAACACGTGTTGAGAAGCACGGCTGCCGCCTCGTTGTCATTGTCAGTTGGCTCATAGCCCGCCAGGGCCATCATCGCCGCCACGACCTCCGAATCAGCCACATTCATCTGGCATCCATAGGTCTCGATGCGCACTTTTTTGGAAAATGTGCATTTTTTTCCGTTATCGGGTAAAAAAAATGGTTCCATCGTTAGTTGGTGTTGCATAAAATTATTAAATTTGTGCAAAATTACCATTTAAATCTAAACGTTACAAATGAGCATTCCATTTATTTCAGCAGAAGAGGCCGCCAGTGTGATAAAAAATGGCGATAATGTCGGTTTGTCCGGCTTCACAGCCTCCGGAACGCCAAAAGTAGTAACGGTGGCCTTGGCAGAAAAAGCGAAGGCCCTCCATGAAAAAGGCGAACCATTTAAAATTAATCTTTTCACAGGAGCGTCGACCAACGATCATGTCGACGGCGAGTTGTCAAGGGCAGACGCGATAGGGATGCGCGTGCCTTATCAGAGCCACAAGGACTGTCGCAAACTCGTCAACGGCGACGGCATCCATTACTCGGATCTTCATCTGAGCCATCTTTCGCAGGATCTGCGCTATGGCTTCTACGGAGACATCGATAGNNTAGAGGCTACGGAGATGAGTCCCAACGGCGAGGTCATTCTCGGTGCGGGTCTCGGCATGGCTCCCACCGTCGCCCAGATGGCAAAGAAGGTGATCATCGAGTACAGCAGTTATTATCACAACTCTTTCCGCGGATTCCACGACAATTATATTCCGCTGGATCCTCCTCACCGCAGAGAGATCCCCATCTACAAACCGAACGACCGTATCGGCTCTCCGATCCTCAAGATAGATCCGAAAAAGATAATNNGTCTTCTGAAAGCATAGCGCCCTTTACGGCGCCCGATGAGCTTACTTCGCGTATAGGTCAGAATATATGTGACTTCCTTGCTGCCGAGCTTCGCAACGGCAAGATTCCCAAGGAATTCCTGCCTATCCAGTCCGGTGTCGGCAACGTTGCCAACGCTGTGCTCTATGGTCTCGGCGAGAATCCGGAGATTCCACGCTTCGAGATGTACACAGAGGTGATTCAGGATGCTGTCATGAAGCTCATGGAAGAGGGCAAATGTAAGTTTGCCTCGACATGCGCGCTGACATTCAGCGATGACGCGATGCTGCGTTTCATGGAGAATATAGATTTCTTCCGTGACAAGGTGGTGATGCGTCCGGGCGAGATCTCGAATCATCCCGAAGTGGTGCGTCGTCTTGGCCTGATAGCCATGAATACCGCTCTTGAGGCCGACATCTTCGGAAATGTGAACTCCACTCACGTACTCGGCACCAAGATGATGAACGGTATCGGCGGTTCGGCCGACTTCAGCCGCAACGCATATCTTTCTATTTTCTCCTGTCCTTCAATCCAGAAGGGGGGCAAGATCTCGACTTTCGTGCCGATGGTGTCGCATCTCGACCACAGCGAACATTCAGTCAAGATCCTCGCCACAGAACAGGGCGTGGCCGATCTCCGCGGCAAAGACCCGCGTCAGCGTGCGGAAACAATCATCGAGAATTGCGTTCATCCGATGTACAAGGAACTGATGTGGGATTATCTGAAGCTTGCCTCCAAGTGCGGCGGTCACACTCCGCATCATCTTCCCGCCGCTTTCGCTCTTCACGAGGCATTCATGGAGACAGGCGACATGCTTAATGCGGACTTCTCGAAGTTCGGGGCATAAAACTATTCTTCAGGCGTTTAAAAAACGTAATCATAGGCTAAAGTTGAAGCCGTGACCCGTTTATGCGGGTTGCGGCTTTTTGCATGGCCATATGCAAGAATTTCAGAAGAGAAGCGTTAAATTCATATGAAGCAGTCAAAAAGAACAGTATCTTCACCCATAGGAGATATCACAGTCATCAGAATTGAGAAAGCCTCGGGCGCATNNCTTTCCTCGCTCGGAGCCGGGATTATCGGCGTCGGAGTGCCGGACCGTAAAGGCAAGATCGACAATGTGGCTCTGGCATATGCCGATCCCCTCGATTATATTGCAGACGGCCCTTGTCTTGGAAAATGCCCGGGACGTTATGCGAACCGCATAGCCGGCGGACGTCTGGAAGTAGGAGGCAGAAAGTATCAGCTTGCGGTAAATTGCGGCCTAAACCATCTGCATGGAGGTCCGGAAGGCTTTCAGAATCANNACTTGACGGGGGAGTGGAGTTTTCCTATCAATCCGCTGCCGGAGAGGAGAATTATCCCGGTAATCTCAGTGTTCAGGCCATATATCGCTGGAATGACGATCATGAACTTACTCTTGAATTTTATGCGGAGACGGATGCGGAGACCGTGGTCAATCTTACAAACCATGCCTACTGGAATCTTAACGGTGACGGCTCCGGCACCGCGCTGGGACACGAGATGCGTATGAAAGCATCGGCATGGNNAACCATGGCTTCCCACGGATGATTCGCTTGTTCCGACAGGGGAATTTGAAGATGTGACCGATACTCCCATGGACTTCAGAGAATTCAAACAATTGGGCAGAGATATTGAAAAGGATTTTCCCGCACTGCGCTATGGCAAAGGTTATGACAATTGCTGGGCTATCGACGGCTGGCGTCCGGGATGCATGAGCAAGGATGCGGTTGTGATATGCGCACGCGAGAGCGGGCGTATGATGACTGTGGATTCTGACCAGCCCGGGGTACAGATCTATACCGGCAACTGGCTTTGCGGCTCTCCGCTTAACCGTTTTGGCAGGAGCTATAATGACTACGACGGAGTCGCGGTGGAGATGCAGGGCTTTCCTGATGCTCCCAACAGACCCGAATTCCCGTCGCAGACATTAAGACCCGGAGAAGAATATAGAAGAATCATCCGGTTTACGTTCGGCATAATGCCCGAGGGATTGATCTGACAGCATGGAAAGAGAGGAAGTCAGCATAGTGGTTCCTGTATATAACAGGGCTGATATCGTATGCCGTACGCTCGATAGTGTGGCCGCACAGACCTGGCGCCCGTTGCATCTGATAGTGGTGGACAATAATTCCACCGACGGCTCTGCCGGCGTCGTGTCACGATGGATCGCCGCGCATGAACATGATGAGGCTTTGCGGATGACACTCCTTTCGGAATCAAAACCCGGAGCTTCGGCGGCACGTAACCGGGGACTCAGGGAAGTGGACGGCGAGCATGTGATCTTCTTCGATTCCGATGACGAGATGATGCCGCCTCTTGTGGAAAAAGCCGTGAATTCGATAGGAAGTGCCGATCTGGTCTACTGGAAAGCCGAGCTTGTCGGTCTTGATGGAACGCGGACAATGAAACCTTTTCATGAAGATGATCTTGTACGCCGCCAGTTTTACAATTCGATGCTTGCCACACAGATTTACATGGCCCGTACTGATTTTATACGCAAGATTGGAGGCTGGGAGGAAGATGCCCCGGTCTGGAATGATTGGGAACTGGGTGTAAGGATAGCGCTCGCGTCACCCTCCACGGTCGCTCTGCCGGAACTGCTTGTCAGAATCAATGCCCAGCGTAATTCCATCACCGGCAGTAGTTTCTGTGAACGTGCCGGGGATTGGGAGAATACGTTGGATATCATGGAAAAAAATATTTCCGGTTCGGATCCGGACGGCGTTCTGACTGACATGCTTGATTACCGCAGAGTGATTCTTGCCGCGCATTATCGGCGCGAAAAGAAGACTGAACTGGGCCATAGACTACTTGAGAGTGCGATCGGGCGACCGGGCCGTTCATGGTTCAGAAGAAAACTGTTGGGATTCATTTACATCTATACCGTTGCCGGAGGGCGGGGAGCGTACTATATGTGGCGGTGATGCGGCATCAGACAAGCACATGCAGTCGGTTTTTTGTTTGTGTGATTGCGGAAAATTTTCTATATTTGCAAAAGATTCTGAAAACATGTGAAACAATGCGTTTGCCGAGGCGGATCCATAAAACATAACCGTGCCGCAAACGTTTAGAAAACAGAATATTCCGGTAAAGACTTTTATTAGAAAAACCCATAATTTATTAAAAAAGACATGGTAGATTATAAAAACTTAGGTCTTGTGAACACTAAAGAGATGTTCGCAAAGGCAGTACATGGCGGTTATGCCATCCCGGCGTTCAACTTCAACAACATGGAGCAGCTCCAGGCTATCATCAAGGCTGCGTCAGACACAAAGTCTCCCGTTATCCTTCAGGTGTCGAAAGGTGCGCGTAACTATGCCAATCCTATCCTCCTCCGTTACATGGCCCAGGGTGCCGTAGAGTATGCCAAGTCTCTCGGCTGGGAGCATCCCCAAATCGTTCTTCACCTTGACCATGGCGATTCATTCGAGCTTTGCAAGGACTGTATCGACAATGGCTTCTCATCTGTAATGATCGACGGCAGTCACCTTCCCTATGAGGAGAATGTGGCACTCACCAAGAAAGTATGTGAGTACGCTCATCAGTACGGTGTGACTGTAGAGGGTGAGCTCGGCGTGCTCGCAGGTGTAGAGGATGAGGTTTCTTCTGACCATCACACATACACCGATCCTGAGGAGGTTGTAGACTTCGTGACACGTACAGGTTGCGACAGCCTCGCCATCTCTATCGGTACTTCACACGGTGCATACAAGTTTACTCCCGAACAGTGCACACGTGACCCCAAGACCGGTCGTCTCGTACCTCCTCCCTTGGCATTCAACGTGCTTGAGGCAGTAGAGGCAAAGCTTCCCGGTTTCCCCATCGTGCTCCACGGTTCTTCTTCAGTTCCTCAGGAGTATGTCGACATCATCAATGCCAATGGCGGCAAACTTCCCGATGCAATCGGTATTCCCGAGGAAGAGCTCCGCAAGGCAGCGAAGATGGATGTATGCAAGATCAATATCGACTCAGACAGCCGTCTGGCCATGACAGCCGCTGTGCGTAAGGTCTTCAACGAGAAGCCCGCAGAGTTCGATCCCCGCAAATATCTCGGTCCGGCCCGCGACGAGATGGAGAAGCTCTACAAGCACAAAATCATCGCCGTTCTCGGCAGTGAAGGCAAAGCTGAGTAATCTTTTCCCAGACATCATAAAAAGGTCGACGCCCTCAGCGCCGACCTTTTTTGTTTTTTTAATCTCTATGAGATTGTTTAAACTGATTAAAAAGAATGAAGAATAAAAACTTTCTCAGAATGCTGTTTATGGCATTCCTCGCCGTGGCAGCGCTGACTGCTTGCAGCGATGATAATGAGCCAAAAGATTCAGTCAAAGAAATCAGGATGCAGGTGTTGTCTGAAACAGGTATCATGTACGACTTGTTCGATGACAAATTGGAGCATCCCATAGAATGCATGCTCGTTGAGTCGGAGGATTTCCCCGGCGAAACACTGCAACTCCCCTTTAATGAAATCGAAGGTTTTACATACGAGCGTGGTCACGAGTATTACCTCTCGGTGAAGCGTACTATCCTCGCCAATCCACCCGCCGATGCTTCCGACCGCACGTATTCACTCGTCAAAATTATTGCCGACCGATTTGTAGAAGAGCCTGAACTTCCGTTCGACAAGGAAATAACGACGGAAGCCGACATTGAATACTATGACTTGTGTCCTTTCGAAAAGTATGGCGTAGGTAGCGCTATTGTAGTTGATGATGAAGGTAAAATAGATAGTAAGCTTGAGTATGACAAAGTTTCGCCGTTACCCTCTTACGACAAGGCGCGTATATGGATGGTGAATATTCTTGATCATAAAGAGCCGAACTGGGTGAAATTCCATAGTGTGCCTTATCAGGCAACTTACTCGTATGTCCTCTCTCCCTTTACCGACAAAATTCGTCTGGTACGTAACGAGACATCCGGTCCCATGTTCAAAAATGTCGTTCCGGAAGACGAGTTTACATGCATCCGCTCCATGAACTCAGGCGAGAAGGTCAGCTATGCGCTTATTCTTGCCAACGTCCATAAAAAGGGTCTTCAAAAGGTGGAATTTATCATAATAAAGAAATAATAAGAGGGTGGCGGAGGCGGAAAGTTGGGTAATTTCAAATAAATGTCTATATTTGTGGGGTTATTCGGAAATAGTCTGTCCGTTTGTCAGGACGACCGGTTGCTTTAGATCAGATTTTCGACCATAGACCATAGCAGTATAAACGTTGAATACCTAAAATCATATGAAAATGTTAAAATCAATTATTTCATCTATCGCCATCTGCGCGGCTGTGATCACGATGTCATGTACATCCAATGCAAAAGAACCTGTATATGGAAATATCGGCTATGAAGGAGCCTCCCTTCTTTCTGCTCCTCAGAACAAAGCTTCCAAAACAGGAGATCTCAAGTATGGCGATATAGTGGAATTAAGTGGTGACGCCGGCGCCGCTTATGTGAAAGTATGCAATATTGCCACCGGAGCCGAAGGATATGTCGATGCAATGAAAATCAATGAGGCGCAATATCCGCTTGAGTCGCCCGAACTGGCAGATGCAGAACCGGACGAACCGTTTCTTCTCAACATCGAGACCGTGACCGGAGGAGAGATTACGGAAGGCTGGTCGTTCTGGAAGCATAATGGTGGAGTAATGGCATTTAATTATGTAAGGACCGTCTCTAATGACGGACGCAGTTTCACTGACCAGCATTATTATAAAGGAGAAGCGCGTCCCGGCTATCTTCTGCTTGGAGAAGAAGTGGAATATGACGGAACCGATGGTAATAAACTTGAGACGCCTGTGATCATATATGAAGATATAGCAAGCCGTGCGGGTGTGTTCGTGGATGGAAAATGTTTCACTCCCGGCGGCCAGCTTGGCGGTTTCGATACAGATGACTGGGAGTAAGACTCTTCATGATCTATTAAAAAAAGAGGACAATCGCATAACGGTTGTTCTCTTTTTTAATTAT
>DAAV01000121.1:47370-47700 GCA_001701295.1 Bacteroidales bacterium H10 | reverse complement strand
ATATTAAATTTGCAGCAAATATATTGAAATTTGTAACTAAACATCCGCCTATGTCAATCTGGAGTTTTGTGGAAGATCTTCTGCTGTTCAGAATATTTAGAAAAATTTTCAGGGGAGATGCACGTCAGGCCGATAATGGAATATCGACGGCCGCTTATCGTGGTTTTGAGCCCCATCATCTGAATCAGACCCGTGACAGAATGGATTACCTGATGTCGGAATCGGAAGAATTCGATGAGCTGGCTATTGATGAACTGGAGGATAAGATCGCTGAACTTGAAGATAAAATGCTTGAGGACGGAGTCTCGCCGAGGCGCTATGAAAGAATGG
>DAAV01000121.1:42438-47275 GCA_001701295.1 Bacteroidales bacterium H10 | reverse complement strand
ATGACCTCGATTTCCATGATGATTTCGATGACGATGATTTCCGCGACTGGTAACGGATGTCACTCGGAGAGGGTGTCTTTGAGTGCCTCGAGGCATTTCTCCACTTCCTTGTCCGTCTTGAAGAGACGGTCCTTGCAGAATTTAAGCAGTTCAAGTGCGCGTGCAGTGTAGGCCGACAGTGAGTCTATGTCGCATTGGTCAGATTCCATCTTGGCGAGGATTGACTCAAGTTCGGCGATCGCGGCCTTGTATGATTCGGGAGCTTCCATATGATTCAATGTGTTATGTGTCTGTCTGTAGGGTGAGTGGATCTTTTGATCCGATCACTTGCTTATCGATATTATCTTACCTGAGGCGAGAGTGGTCTCGATTGGGGTACCCGGAGAAATCTTTGATGCATCGCTGACCGCATGGCCGTTGACTCGGGTGATGCTGTATCCGCGCCGCAGTGTATTGTCCGGACTCAGAAGCCGCAACATATCATCGAGCCGCTGCAGACGTAGTCTTTCACGCTGTATCAGAGAGCCGCTCCGGTTTTCGAGCATCAATGCGGCACGGGCTATCAGTTTCTGCTCCGCATGGATTCTTGCATCGACTCCGCGCTGTAGTTTACCCGCATAGTCGGTGAGATATACTCTCTGACGTGCGACGCGGCCCTGCACAAGTGCCGGGATTGACTGCGAAAGTCTCGAGAGGTCCATTTTCTCCCGGATGATGCGGTTTCGGGCGAGAGCCGGAAGAGTCTGGCTCAGACCGGCGAGTCTCAGATGCTCGCCGCGCAGGGCCTCAGTTCCATATCTTGCTATGCGCTGCACCAGATCCGAGGCGGTTGTGTTGGCCATGCGCAGGGCGTCTATTANNCTTGCAGCGCACGCATGCGATCTCGTCGAGGACTGTGCGGTCACGTTCATGGCCAATGCCGACTATTACCGGCAGCGGGAATGTGGCCACACGCCGCGCGAGGTCAAGATTGTCAAAGCCGTTGAGGTCGGTGGTCGCTCCGCCGCCGCGAATTATCACTACGGCATCCCATTTTCCGACGTTCCTGGTCATCTCCACCCGGTCGAGCGCGGATATTACGGTCGAGGCCGTGCGCTCCCCCTGCGNNTGTAGATAGCGAATCCGTCGGGATTGCCCGTTATCTGGTTCATGAAATCGCCATAGCCGGCAGCGCCTTCGGCCGATATGACCGCTATGCGTTGCGGAACGGGAGAGAGCTGCAGCCTCTTGTTTTTTTCGATCACACCCTCGCGGGTCAGGCGTTCGAGAATCTCGCGGCGCACACGCTCCATATCGCCGAGAGTGAAAGAAGGGTCAATGTCGCTTATTGTGAAAGAGAGACCGTATATGCTGTGGTGGGTCGCCGATCCACGCACCAGAACCTTCATGCCCGAGGCGATGTCGCGGCCTGTGGCATCGTAAAATTTACGACGCAGGGCGGAGAGTGTGCCGCTCCATATCATGGCGCGGATCTTCGCACGGGTCGTGCCTGCCGAATCTTTCTCGATAAGCTCCATGTAGCAGTGTCCGCCGACTATGCGCAGGTCCGAGAACTCGGCCTGTACCCAGACGTTCTTGAGCGCGAACTCCTTGTTGATGGCGTTCGTGACAAGTTGCTGGAACTGCGACAGAGTCATCCCTTCATTCATTCGGCATTGACCTCGCCTATCTGCACGAGGGCTCCGTTTGCAGGATTGAACGTGGCGAAAGATCTGGCTTTCCTATCGCTGAAAAGCGTAGGCTGCAGTCCGAAGGTTATGCCGAGTTGCGCGCATTCAACTTCTCCGCTCCAGAGAGTCTCTCCGGCAAGTGACAACGTTATCATGGCGCTGCCAGGAATGTTGTACATTACCGCGTCTTTCGGGATTTTCTTCTCCTCGCCCTTGGCGTCTACGGGGAACTCCGGCTCACGGGTTGTCTTTACATTTATGTAGACAGGTTCGCCCGAATAATCGTCCGGCGCCACGAAACCTGCGAAATCCGACATACGGAACAATATCTGTTGTCCATCCTTCGCGGGAGTGAAAGTGAATGTACGCGTTACGGTCTGTGTCTCTGTCGCGCCTCTGAAAGCGGCTGTCATGGCAGCTTCCTGATGGGCGAGGGAATTGAGCATAAGCTCAAGCTGGCGTCCGTCGGTAGGCATTGTCTCCGCAGTGCCGCGAGTGAGCGATACGCGTGCGTCGCGCACCTCCATCAGGCTTTCGGAAAGCATCTGTGCCTGTTTTGCGGAAGACTGCGAGGCAAGAAAATCTTCATTTACATATTGCAGATATTCCCGTATGCCGACTTCGCTCTCAAGATCCGAANNAATCCGCCGCCGGATCGGGCAGCACGGGCGCCTGCACCTCCTTGTTGATGGCCAGAAGCATACCGTCGTCGGCCACGCATATGGATGTCACCGCTCCCGGTTTCAGTTGCATGAGGTACTGGTTTTCCGTATCGGCTGTTCCGAATGGTACGGCCTTTACCGAAAGAATTTCCCACTGCTCTGAGTCCTCCTTTATCACACGGTCGGTGCCAATGTATTTTTTTGCATACTGGTAGTAGGGACCTGCATGGTTTACTGTGTGCCGGGCCGTCACTTCGAATCGGAGTGAGGTGACAGGCAACGAATACACGAGACCATACTCGTTATGCTTGTCGGCGGTAAGTATACGGGTCTGCTGCGGCATTGCGGGCAGAGAGCAGGCGAGCGATGCCGCCGCGATGATAAGTGCGGGTAATGCTTTCATATCGGTCGTTATTTGCGTGAAGAAAGAATCCTGTGTATCGCCCGTCCGGCGTAATCGGCTATGTCGGAGGCTGTGAGTCCAAATTCGCCAAGATCTTCGGCTGCCATGTCTCCGGCGAGACCATGTATATACACGCCGATCACCGTGGCATATTCCGGATTGTAGCCTTGGGCGAGAAATGCCGTTATTATGCCTGTCAGTACATCGCCGGCACCTGCGGTTGCCATTCCGGGATTTCCCGTCATGTTGAAATATACGCGTCCTGTGGGACGCACCACAGCCGTGTAATGGCCTTTAAGCACAATGATGATGTTGTATTGGCGCGACATCTCTATGGCCGTGCGGAGACGATCTTCCGATGATTTCTGTTCGCCGAAGAGGCGGTCGAATTCTCCAATGTGTGGAGTTATGATGGTCTTCGGAGGGAGCAGCGAGAGCATTGACGGCCGCTGTGCGATGCAGTTGAGCGCATCGGCGTCGAGCAGCAACGGTGCCGGACAGTTCTGAAGCAGATTCTGCAGGGCGTTGGCCGTAGGATCCTGTGTGCCTATGCCCGGCCCCACAGCCACCGCCTGATGGTTGTGGTGAATCTTCATGTCGGTTATGAAATGCTCGTTGCGGTCGGGTTCGAACATGGCCTCCGGGGCCGCGGTCTGAAGTATGTCGAGCCCTCTTTTGGCACTATGCGATGTGACAAGTCCCGCGCCGCTTTTGAGCGCGGCACGCGCCGACATGACGGCAGCGCCGAACATGCCGGTCGATCCTGCGAAAACCAGGGCCGAGCCGTAATCCCGCTTCCCGGTGAAAGGAAGACGTTTATGGAGCAGAGGAGCGATGTTTTTCGCATCGATCACATAGAAATTGGTCTGAGTGTCCGAGATCTTCTGCTGGTCGAGATCGATGTCGAGAAGTTTCCATTCGCCGAGCACGGGATAATTCTCCGCGAAGAAAAAGGCAAGGCGGGGAATCTGAAAGGCGAGCGTGAGATTGGCATGCACCACATCACGCGGATTTATGTTGCCGGAAGTTTCCCAGTTGCCGAGCAGAGAGGTGTCGCCATATAGTCCGGAGGGAACATCTATCGATATGACATATGCTCCCGATTCGTTGATGTAGCGGGCCACGGCCACGAAACCGCCCTGCATGGGCTGGTTGAGGCCCGAGCCGAAAAGACCGTCGACCACCACATCGTTCTTGCCGAGATAGGGAGGATTGAAAGCGTGTGTTATTTCAGTGAAGTCCACGCCGTCCATGGTCATGAGTCTCTTGCACTCCTCGTCGCAGTCGTGAGACAGTTTGCCCGTGACGTTGAAGAGAAAAATCTCGACGCGGCGATACCCTTGTTCGATCAGCATCCGGGCCACGGCGAGAGCGTCACCTCCATTGTTGCCGGGTCCGGCTATGACCACGATACGCTGGCTTGGCAGAAAACGTGATATGATCTCGCAGCTCACCATTGTGGCCGCGCGTTCCATCAGTTCGATCGAACTGATCTGTTGCGACTCGCAAGTGGCGTTGTCTATCTGTTGTATTCCCTGGGAATTAATGATTTTCATCGCAAGTGGGGTTATATGTACAATAAGGCCCCGGCACAAGTCGGGCCCTTCATTATAACGCAAAAGTCCTGGTGTGCTCCCTGAGCAGCGACTTAAGTTCTGTTTATATTTAAGCAACTCTTCGAGTTAATTTACAGGAGTTGCTTACAAAATACAAATTTACTCAACCTTGCCGACTATTGCAAACAAAACGCCCGAAAAACATTCATTGTCCAAGCCACTTTTTAAATAATCCAATGCGTTCTTTACCCACTGTTATTTCGGCATCTCCTAATTCAGATATTTCTATTTTCAGTTTTCTTGACGACATTGTAATTATTTGGGAGATCGCCTTGATATTTACTATAGCGTTTCTTGATGTACGGAAAAAACGTGCCGGATCGAGTTGATTTTCGAGACTCTCGAGAGAACAATCGAATGGAAATTTCCGGTTGGCTGAGCAATATATGAAAGTCTGACTATTGTTTGAGCTAAAGAATAAAATATCATCAGCAGTTACAGATATAAGGGAGTCTTTCCAGGATATAAGGAACCGTTCTCTATATT
>DAAV01000121.1:9374-42389 GCA_001701295.1 Bacteroidales bacterium H10 | reverse complement strand
TCGGCAAGGGACTGTTCTGTGACAGGTTTCATTATATAGCCTATGCCATTTGCTTCAAATGCTTTCAAGGCGTATTCCTCGTATGCCGAAGTGAAAATTACCGGAACAGATTCGGGCGCATGGAATAATGCATCGAAACTCAGACCATCTGCAATCCTGATGTCCGAAAATATAAGATCAGGCTTTCCTCCGTTTTGGAAATATTTGATACATTCAGAGTTTGTTGTAAATGAACCCTCAATCTCTATCGCAGGATCAAATTTTTTTAGCAAACGCGCCAGACGCATAGCGCTGAGATGCTCGTCTTCAATAATAATGATTTTCATTGCAATGATATTAAGGGGATTGAGACAGAGAATTCATCGGGAGTTTCAGTAACTTTGAGCGGCGAATATCCGCAAAGTCTGAAACGGCTGCTGATATTGGACAAGCCGACTCCTGTGGAAACCGGTTTGACGATCTGGGGAATTCTGTTGTTTTTGACAGTCAGAATGTTTCCGTCAATCGAGAAACGGATATACAGCGGCGTTTCAGCTGAGCGGCCGTTATGCTTGATGGCGTTCTCAACGAGCGGTTGCAGAGTGAAGGGAGGAATGGCGAGATCTTTTGTATCGCAGTCTTCCTCCACGTCACAGAAAATGTTGCACCCATGGCGCAGTTGCATCAGTGTGAGGTAGTTTTTTATATGCGTTATTTCTGCCGATAGAGATACTAAATCCTGTTCACTGTTCTGAAGAATATACCTATAGGTTTCAGCGAGGTTTGTTGTGAATCTGTCGGCTTGTTCAGGATTTATATGAATAAGTTCACTGAGAGTGCTGAGACTGTTGAAAAGAAAATGCGGGTTGATCTGTTCTTTAAGGGAATGGAGCTGAGACTGCATGAGCCGAGACTGCTTTCGGATCAGTTCTCGTTCTATTTTGCGTTTCTCTTTATTCAAGGCTCTTAGATTTTCCATCACTACGCCTCCGGCGTAATATGCGGAAACCAGTACTGCGACCATGGCATACCCGTATATCCCTTTGACATCGAAAATGGCATTGTCTGTCATTTCATAGAAATATTTGAATATCTCGCGGGCTGCGATAGCTAACAGATTGACTGATGTGAGAAGAATGAGGTTGAATGCAAGCAGATTGCCGAAGGTAAGCTTTTTTAAGAAAAGCTTCAGACATATATGACACAGATAAATCGAAATCGAGACAAAGACACTGCAATATAGGAATTGTATGGTATAATCGAGAAGAAGCGTTTGCCATGTTATTACCTCAAAGCTTTCCTTTATGCCAAAATGTGCATATTTAAAGGCCTTGATTATTGCAAAGGATACAAAGCATATTATTATGAAATGTAAAGCCCTCTGTTTTTTTTGTGGATATGATCGCGTCATGTTTTCGGAATCAATTGGAGACTGTAATTGACATGTAAAATCTCTGTAAATGTTTCGATTATCGGAACGTACTGCAAAATTAACGATAATTTTTATAAATAAAAATCATTGTTTGTAAATATGATTAGATGTTTATGGAGGTTTCACAGCACCCTATAGTTTATCAAACAATGGAGTTATACATTTCAATATCGGATTTGTCCGCTTCAACGCCTTATTTGTCCGCTTCAATGGAATATCGTTGTCAAAGCGGAACATAACTCGTACTTTTGCAACAGTATTCCATAAAATCAACTTAAACTAACATTCAGAGTTATGAAGAAGATTTCATTTATTGCATCATTGGTTTTTCTGTTGTCTGCGGGAGTATGCATTCCCGCTTCCGCGCAGAAGCTTTCGGGCGGGATCGAGGCGGGATTCAATGTTTCGAGGCCTACCGGTACTGACAAGAACAAGGCAGGTTTCAATGTCGGTGTTTTCGGCGAACTTGGGTTGAGCCGTGGCTGGTATCTCAATGCAGCACTGAAACTTACGCTTAATCCATGGGAGAACAATTATACATATAGTACCAGTTGGGACGGTACACAGTCGGGTCGAGATATCTTTGTAGTGGAAAAGGCAAACCCTTACAGTCTGGTGCTCCCGATTCATGCGGGTTATAAATTCAATGTTGCCAACAATATACAGCTTTTTGCCGCAGTCGGTCCTTATGTTGGAGTCGGTCTTGGCGGTAACGGTAAGGTAAAGGCTTTTTCAGGCAGTAACGCCAACACATTCGAATCCGAATCTATAAGCAATGTATTCGGCGATGACGGTCCGATGCGCAGATTCCAGGTAGGATTCGATGCACGGATCGGAGTCGAGTTCCTTAAGCATTATATCGTTTCGGTCGGCTATGATTTTCAGTTCAACAATATGAGCTCCATATCAGGGGTGAAATATCACGGACAGTCTTTCAGCGTCAATTTAGGCTATAGATTTTAAAACCGATTATAGCTGCTAATGATAACGAAGCGGTTGTGTCATGATGGGCACAACCGCTTATTTTCTTACAACATAGCCTGTCAAAACGCTCTAAGGTTCAAGGAGAATATTGTCGAGATAAAGACAAGAAGCGTAATGGAAAATGCTGTTTTCGCAAGGCGTTCCCGACGACTCTATGTCATCCCAGTCAGGAAATGGCGGATCCAGAGCTGTTTCATCTGTCAAATCGTAGACAAGGTCCTCGATCTTCCGGGTGAATTTTATCTCATGTCCTTCGATTTTGCCGGAATAGAACGACACTTCAGTTGGCGGGGCCATTAACGGATGCATGACCACGGTTTTCATCACCACTTTGTCTCCATCTCTATGAAAGCTGACACCGATAACGTCATCGCCACGGTCTTCGTATGATATCATGCCGCTATACGCGGTGTTGAAAACGTCTTCCGGAATGCGTAATCTGTAATAATAAAGATATTCCACCGGATTGCCAGGATCATCGCTGTCAAGAATTGTCACGCTGTTCCGGTCTTTGTTGTAGGTGATGGTAAGATCTTTTTCCACATTATATCTCTCATCTTCTGAATTTACATATCCGATTCCTTTCACTCTTATTTTTTCTCCCGACAGTGTCGGTCTCGAAAGTCCGATAAGAGAGGAACTGCCCTGATCATCCCATGAAGAGATGTAGCCGAAAGGCGCCTTAATTTCTTTGCTCGTATTGTCATCAGGCATTGTGCCATTGAAATTAAGTCTTACATATTCTCCCGCATAGACCTGACCGCCATCTGCATATTCTATATCCCATTCTCCATCCGGCACGGGACAGGATGTTTCTCCGGCTGGCTTTTCCGCCGATGCCGTGATGTCATCAAGGCTTTGTACAGGTGTATTCTTGAACACTTCAGCAAACCCCAGTCCGGGCGCAAGACGCAGGTTCGCGGCGTTTTTGACAGAGGCGAGAGCCTTGTCTTCATAAAAGGCACGTCTTGAAAGTGATACTGCCGCATTGTTGAAATTCACTTCTTCAAGCTCAGGGCAATTCTCAAACGCACCTGACCATATGCTGAGTTCGGGCGAAGTTATCGTGACATCTTTAAGCCGTCTGCTGTTTTGGAAAGCCCCGACTCCGATAATTCTGAGGTTTACGGGCAATTCCAATTCAGGAATGTTGTTTCCGCCGAATGCTCCGAGTCCGATTTCGGTCAGGGTGGAAGGAAATTCCACGGAATGTACAGTAGAAAGGGAATTCCCCTTGAAAAGACTGCAGTTGTAGAAGTTGTAGGTGCCAATCGCCGTTATACCCTCACCGATGACGATTTTTTTGATTTTACCTTCATATTCTTTTTTTCGCCAGTATTTAGGTTTGTCGAATTTGAAATCAGGCATTTCTCCCGNNGTGCCTTGTATGAGCAGTGTGCCGTCCGGAGTCACTTCCCAGCTGATCGAAGATGTAAGCTGTTCCGCCTTAGCATGTATGGTTCCAGATATAAGGAAAATAAATGCGGCAAATGTCAAAAACCGGAGAGCAAGACACTGTCTTCTCCCGAGTGTAAGTCTGTAAGATTTAAATTTTTCCATTTTATTATTTATGAGTATTCTACGTTATCGTGTCATGTCGTAGGGCGGTACGATTCACTGTCGATATGTCGTCTCGTTCGCATTGTTACAAAATTAATCAAATTTTTAAATATTTTCGATAATATCCGATATTTCACAAAGCAGATTGTCGCAAGTTTCTGTCTGGGGTTGAAAATAATACAAAAAGGGGAGATCAGATTTTGTCTGACATCCCCTTTTCAGTGTCGTATAAGTTTGAGATTCCTTCTGATTACTCCGGAACGTAGATGATGTTGCCGTCTTCAAGCTCGTAAGCCACACCGACGCGTTTGCCTTTATTGCCGGAGGCGTCTTTGTCTTCCGACGGTGTGTAGCGGTTGATCTTCTCACCCTCTTTGGTGATGATCTCCATATTCTCTTGTCCGGGATTCTTGACCATAGTGAAGTCCTCCTGCGAGAACATCTCCGTCATATTATACCGGCTGACGAGCGCCACCATCAGCGCCACGGCGAATACCATGGCCACATCGAAGAGGTTGCTCACCACACTCATCGGATCGGAGTCCTCGCTTTTGCGTAAAAGTGAACGTCTTCTCATTTCTCTGTCATTTCTCTGTAGTATTCGGTTGTTTCACAATTTCAGCTATGAACTCAAGCATTGTCAGATTCTTGACAGCCCAGCGCTCCTTGACCTGCTGGGTAAGGAATCCGATAGCGCTTACAGTCAGACCCACTACTGTGGTCGCGAACGCCACCTGCATGTTGTAGGCCATCGATGCGATGTCTCCCTGTGCGAGTCCCACCAGCGCCGGACCCATAGGAATAAGAGTTCCCATAAGTCCGAGTATCGGGCCCATCTTTGTCAGCACCTTGGAAGTGGCTATGTTCTTGTCCGCCGATATCTCATATTCCGACAGCAGCAGATCCAGTTTCGGGGCGTTGCCGGCATTCTCGATTATGCGGTGCGCGTAAGCGATCGTGAGCGAGCCTGATTTTTTAGGAAGTTTTCCGGCAAAATCAGATATATTCTCGTTCGTAAGCGTGTCGATGTGCGCATAGATCTTTCCTGCGGTCTTTTTTTCAGTCATATACTGTCCGAAGAAAGAACCGATGAGGATCAACGCACGGATGAAAAAGAAGATAAGCAGCACGATAACCGGTACGAGCAGACCGGTCGAAATCCAGTAAAGAATATTAGATATGGTGTTCATGATGAAAGAGTTAAAAATTCTTATTTGTTAGAGCGATCAGTATTTTCGGGATACGCGTATCTTGCGTATCACCAGTCCCGCGACTGCGCCTGCGATTATCAATGCCAACACTCCGCAGAGGGCCGTCCAGTCCACCTGCGCGGTTCCCGCAGTGGCGGTGCGGCCGTTTACCGTGGCGATCACACCGAGGGCGGCTGTAAGCAGATTTACAAGAAATATCAGTTCGAGACGTGAATCCTTATCGGGAAGAAGCCATTTCAATCCGAGGGAAAGAAGGGGAGCGGCGATAAGCACTCCTATCGCGGTGGACCATCCCAGCATGGCGAAACTCATGCCCGGCATCGCGAAAATTATCTCGACAAGCAGCGAGAAGAGCACCGGGAATATGAGAATGCCGGGGAACCAGAGAGTGATGAGATATGCCGTTTCCTGCCAGCGGGGAAGACGTTCTCCCGATACTCTGCGCGAGCATAGAAAACAGAACGCGATCTGCATCGCCACATCGAGTGTGAGCAGCACCGAAGTGTCGAGCATGAGCTGTGGGTCGGCGAGCCAGTCTGCAATCTGGGTCTTCGACTGCGATACGGCATATTCCTGACTGAATCCGACAAAGAGTGCCGCCAGGGCGCATACCGCCAGCATGCCTGCAGGCGGCAGACACGTCAGTTTCAACAGAAACGTCAGTGCCACCGCCAGCATTATTATTATCACAACAGTCTCCATCAGTCGTTGTCCTCCATTTCTTCGGTGTTGTTTTTGCGTCGGCGTCTTATCATCACAGCGAACACTATGAGTGCCAAAACCACGGCTACGGCCACGATTACTCCGTTTATACGGTTGGTGACCTTGTCGACGGCATTCATCTCCTCGCGCTTCATTACTTTTCCGTCGTTGTCGGAGATATTTTCCGCACGCACTGAGGCGACTTCGTTATTATAGGCCGAAGCTTTCTCTTTTGAAACTTTCGAAGAGATGAAATCGCGGAGTTTGGCGTTGTCGCATACGAAACCGGAACATGCCGCTCCATACTTCTCCACCATTTCCGTATGAAGTTCGGCGAGCCGGGCCACCTGTTCGGGCGATGCGTCCCACATGCCTTTACGCACGGTCTCGAGCATCACTGCTGTCATTTCCTGAAGAGCGGCCGGATTGCGGTCGGAGAAATATTCCTTCATGCCGAGATTGTTGCGGTCGGCCACATAAGTATCATAAATGTCATCCCAAAGCTCATCATCGATAGCTTCCGGTTTCATGACATTCCACCCGTAAGTGTTGCGGATCACGTCGGCAAACTCAGATGCGTCGCCCGCGCCACCTTTCATTTTTTCCTTGATATAGTTTGGATTGAGTATTGTAGTGCGGCTTTCGACACCGATAGCCTCCTTGACTTCCTGCATTCTCGCGTTGCTGCGGTTGCGGTAGTCGCTCATGTATGCGTCGGGGTCCTTGCCTGTAACATTGCGCACCGCAAGGTCGAGACCACCCATGAATTCATACACGTGGTCGAGCGAGAGCGCTCCCCATGTGTTGCTCTGACGGGGCTGCACGACAACATCCGTGCGTGTGAGAGCGGCCTCGAAGGCATTCTCCCGCAGCTGTTCCCAATCCTCTTCGCTGTCGTAGACCGCACCCATGTTTGCCATGTAGGTTGATGCGATCTCATCCTCCTTTTCCCATCTGTCGCCGGCTTCGACCATAGCCTGGATACCGGTGCCGTAATTGCCGTTGACTCCGCCGAACACACGTGCCGTAGAGAGCTCACGTGCCTCTTTGGGCGATACTCCCTTGTCGACAAGGTGCTGTTCGGACTCGACGACACCTTCGGCTACGTAGTTGGGATATTCCTTGTCCTTGGCTTCCGCCGCCATCTTGACCGCACGGCTGATGAGGAACAGGCGTGAAGCGGCCAGATCGCGGAGCTGACCCGAGGTCTGTACTACCACATCGATGCGCGGACGGCCCAGTTCTTTCGAGGGGATCAGCCGCAGATCCGTGACACGTCCGAACGGATCGCGCACGGGCTCGACACCAAGCATATACAGGACCTGAGCGATAGTGGCGCCTTCCGTCTCTATGAATTCGCTGCTCCAGAGCGTATAGCTTACTTTGCGGGGTATGGAGTCGCCATGGGCGCGGCGGTACATCCGGATGGTATTGTCGGCAAGAGCCTTTCCTTTCTCCCATGCTATGGCTGAAGGCGTCTCTTCCGCATTGACCGCAAACATGTTGCGTCCCGTAGGCAGGATGTCGGGATTAAGCACCGGATCGCCACCTGAAGTCGGGGCTATATATCCTCCGTCCAAAGCGTTGACAAGGACATCAAGCTCATGTGTCGGACTCATGCGCAGTGCGTCGCTGTAAGCGGATACATTGCGGATAGCGCGTTCCACATCGGCAACAGCCGAGGCAAACTGGATCTCGGCCGCGGAACGCGTCGCAGGAGCCATGCCGTTGGGTGCGCTCGGATGTCCTCCATTGCCGCCTTTTGCGGAAGATTTGCTCTTCATGGCCGCTTCCATTTTCTGNNCATCGGCACCCATCTTGCGGGCCATCTCAAGAGCCTTCTCGGGCGACATGCCGGGTATCATGCCACGATGCTTCCTTACAGCCGGACGGTCTGCAATGCGTAACGCTTTTTCCGGGGGGGCGTTCATCGACGAGCCCATGACCATCATTCGCGAAAGCATGTCTTTCGAGCCGGCGATCTCTTCAGTTATATGCCGTGCGCTGTCGAGCATTTCCTTAGATATGCCTGCCGCCCTGCATATGAAATCATCGTCAGGGACGCCGCCTTTGGCAAGCAGAGAATTTACAAGTTCTGAAGCCTTGGGGCGGAAAGCGCCGACAGAACCTTTTGAACCGGCGAGTTTGTGAAGGCTGTGGGCGACCGGATCGACAGTCATGGCAAGAACGGTGGAGCGTATGTTTTCGGCCGAGTAGGGTACGCCGAGGACGTAGTGCGCTCCGGTCATTTTCTCGTTGGCGAGTTCGTCTGCAAAATTCCCGACTCTCATGATGTCAAAATCCGACCAGGGTTTTGTGAGTACGCTGTCGGGACGCAGATCGCGGTGTATGCCGAGCTGCTCAGCATATTTCTTGACAAGCCGCCCGTTGCGGACACTGTCGGCATTTGTGCGGGAAGCGGAATACGCAGTCAGGGCGTCCATAAGATTTTTATAGATGCCGCGCACGTTGCTTTCAAGGAACGGCGGTGTCAGATAGTTGACTATCCCGGCATAGGCGCGCCGTTTGGCCATCATGGCCTCACCGACATTGGATGTGGCCCACAGATATATGTGGGGCATTGTGCCCACGAGGCGGTCGGGCCAGTCCTCGCTGCCGAGAGCCACCTGTTTGCGGGGTGTGAATTCAAGAGAACCGTGTGCGCCGAAATGCATCAGGGCGTCGGCTCCGAATCCATATTTTGCCCAGAGATATGCCGCGATGTAATTATGAGGGGGCGCGGCATCCGTGCCGTGTACGATCTTGAAATCGTCATCGCCAAGACCTGCGGCCGTCTGCGGGATCAGCACCACATTTCCGAATCTCAGACGTGCGAGCGCGAGATTTCCTTTGTCATCGGCAAGTCCGTGTCCGGGGAATTCCCCGTCGACAGAGTCCGCGGCCGCACGCATTTCGGGAGACAGCGCTTTTGCTGTCCAGCTGTCGTATTCGGCTCTGGACACAAGTTCGGGTGAGTTGCGCTTCACGAATTCATCCTTGCGGCCGGCGGCGTATTCGTTGAACACGCGTCCGTTTTCATTTATCATGCGTTCGAGTTCCGCGGCCGACGCCGGCAGGTTGCCGACACGATATCCCTCCGAACGGAGGCGGGAGAGCAGGTTATATAGTGACGGCGCCACTTCCATGCCTTCGGCTACAAGAGCGTTCTGCCCCGGACCTTTGAAATAGAAAATGGCGATTTTTTTCTCAGCGTTTGATTTGCGTCGCAATGCAATGTAATTGCCGACTGTCTCTACAAAACTGTCGAGCCTGTCGGATATGGCCTCGACGCGGGGCAGCCCGTCCTCTCCTTCGAAATGTGCGAAGAGAGTATATGGCCTGACGGCTCCGTCTATTTCGGGAGTGACCACACTCTGCGACAGAAAGCCTCCGTTCATGCCCATCTTGTCGTCCATCCATTCCTGATAGTCACGATTGGCGTTAAGAGGCGCGAAGAGAGGGATGTCGGCACGTTTGAGATAATCGACGATCTCGTCGCCCATACGGCCGTGTGCGAGATTGATCATGGCCGAGGCCGCTACTGAGTCGGCATGGCCTTTGTTGACGAACATCTGTATGGAGTTGACAGGATAGACCATGTTGCCCGAACGCTCCAGAGCGTTCACGAGGCTGTCGGTGACTCCCATCTGGCCCGTGAGAATGATCCGGGGCGCACCCTCGATCCATTTTCCTGCCTTGCGCAGATAATTCTCATATTCGGCTACGGAGGCGAAATTGAGATCATCCTCAGCCGAAGGATAATACAGCAGCGAGGATGCGGTGAGAACCGGATCTCCGGGCATCGGGGCGAAGAGCCGCTTCCCGTCGATGAAACGGCGGACATAGCGGAGCATGTTGCGATAGTTGCTTCTTCCTCCGGTAAGATATTGTTTCAGACAGGCGACATCGACGGAATCGACAGACAATATATTGTTCTGAGGATTGGTCACGGCTGTGGTCATGACAGGCGTGCCTTTGTCGGCTGCATCTATGAGGGCCTGTCTCTGCTCGTCGGTGACGCGCAGTCCCATGCCGTTGAGGAAGATCATGTCATACTTGCCGGCCTTGTCGAGATCCTCGACTGACAGTTCCGATATGCGGACGGAGGAATTGTCATTGGCCGCCGCTATCTGCCCGAGGGTGATGGCCTGATAATTTACGAAAGCTATATTGGTGCGCGAAGCCAGACGGCACCACGCGAAAACTGCCGCGCCTATTGCCAAAGCGCAGCAGATTGAAATCAATATGATTGATTTTCTACTCTTAAGTTTCATGAACCAAGGGTTTTGTTTCCAAGTTTATTTGCCTGAAATTTCATTTATGTCGAGCGACACGCCTACGGAAAAAGATATGCCGTCGGTGGGCGCTGAATTCCAATAATATATTTTAGGCTTGTAATTGAGAAGATTGTCGACTATGATATTCACGCTCACGCCGTGCCACACCTGCTGTTCGAGAGTGAACTTCCAGAGCGAATAGGCTCCGTCCGATTCGAGTTTTGTGTCGGGCGCTGAAAGATAGCGGCCCGAGACAGCGGCGTAGAGACGGTAAAATTTACCGAATTCCTTTTCGTAGTCGAGTCTCCATGTGGCGGAATGTGGACGGGGCTGGGAGAACTGGGAGTCGACCGAGCGTCCCCAGGTGTGAAGATAATTGTAGCTTGCCTTTACACCTGCTCCGCAACGGAATCTGTAACGGGCGGTCACATCGAGTCCGCCTACCTTTACGCCATCCTCGTTGCAGTATATCGCTCCTTCCTCGCGGTCGGCGTCACCGGCAAAGTCGGTGGTGGTTATTCTGCGGTCATAAAGGCTGTAATAACCTGAGGCCGTCACACTGTAGGCTCCTGCGAAAGCGGAGGAGTTCACCGCCCCGTTACGTTCGAGCGAGATATTGAAATTATGACTGCGTTCCGGCTTCAGATCGGGATTTCCGTAAATCATCTGTATGCCGGCCATGTCGAAGTTCATATACATCTCCTTGAGAGTGGGAGCGCGGAAGCCTCCGGCATAAGACGCGCGTATGGTCAGAGGGCGGGGCTTGAACATCATGGCGAGTCGTCCTGTAAGTGCCCCTGTGTCGGCACCGGAGAAATAATCCTCGCGTATGCTCGCTATGACATTGAACCATGTCAGCGGGTTATAATCGAACTGGGCGAACGCGTCGACAGAATACTGTGAGTGATGGGTATTGTCGATAAACTGATAGGTAGTCAGGTAATCGTTCATATAGTCGGCACCAACGGTCAGTGTGCCGATTCCCCAGAAATGCGAATAAAGTCCGTGGAGTGTATGCTGACGGTTGCTGTAATCGTGGTCGTGTGTGCGACGGTCGTCGACATAGCGGGCCTTGTCATACTGGTCATAGCCGTAGGTCAGTTCAAGATTGTCGGAGGAAGAGATATCCCATATGCCTCTGAGTCCTCCCGAATAGTCCTTGTAATGGTCGTCATAGTTCGACCGTGTGCTGATACGGTCGAAGAAGCTTCCGCGTGCTATGAGACGCAGATTCTGAACGGGACGGAACTGGAGACGTTCCTTGACGTTGAATGTACGGCCTCCGAAGATCTGATGTATCTTGGATTCCGTGTCGAACACATCGGTCAGGTCGACCGTGTTCGAATGTGTATACTGCACGGTGGTGTTAGAGTTCCATTTTCCTGCATTGAAACTTGCCTCGCCTCCGACACGCCATTCGTTGCCGAAAGAGCGGTAGCGGGAGTTGATGTTGACATGCCAGGGTTCCGTGCGCTCGCTTGAGATCAGGTTGACCACGCCGCCTACGGCGTTTGCGCCGTAGAGCGCCGATGCCGCACCTTTGACGACTTCGACCCGGCCGATGTTCTCGAGATTCAGACGATTGTAGTCCACATTGTCCATAGTCTCTCCGGCCAGTCTCTCTCCGTCTACAAGAAAGAGAACCGCGTTGCCTCCGAAACCGCTCATGTTGAGAGAGGTTTCCTGACTCATGGCATATCCGAATTCGAGACCCGGCAGTTCTTCGGTGAGAAGATCCTGTATGTTTGTCGCGTCAGTCTTCCGTATTTCATCTCTTGAGATCAGCCTTGTCACCACCGGAACGTCTTTCAACGATTTGGGCGTCCTGGTGGCAGTGACCACCAGGTCTTCGAGATCGGCGAAGTTGCCGTCTTCTTGAAAGACCTGGGGCACGCTGTCGGTGGCGACCGCTACGATCATAGACATTATCATTCCGGTCGTCATGGCTGTCAGTTTTTAGGTGCGCTGAAATTGCAGATCATCGGCATGGGCATAGCGCCGTACTGCAGGTTGAACTGGAGATTGAGTTGGTCAGATGCATAGTTGCCCTGGATCACACCCGAATATTTCTTGCCGTTTGCCAGATCACCTTCAAAATTGGTAGTGGCGATAGTGTAGTTCCCGTCGCTTCCGCTTACCGCCACATTCTTGATTGTGATCTCGGGAACCTGCATCGGAGGATTTCCGAAAGAGGATATCGTGATGTCGACTTTTGAGTCGTCAACTGCTGTCACGGTGAAAGTCATGTCTTCAAAAAGGTCTTCGCTTCCCATCACGGAGCAGGTCATGTCGCCGTTGTAGGTTCCGGCGATGCTGCGTGCGGCAGGAGTCTGGGGCTCGTCTTTGTCGTCAGAACCGCATGATGTGAGGGCGAAAAGGCCGAATGCCATGATCATTATGGCAGATAATAATTTTGTAGCTTTCATCTTTTATATGTTTTTGGGTTAATTAATTTTTTCTTTTTATCCGTCGGTGCACTATGTAGCCTGATACGATGACCAGAGTAAGGAACAGTCCGGAGAGGAAGACGAACAGTTCGGAGAACGGTCCGAGGAGAGGAGAGTAACATCGTCCGACGTGCAGCTCAAGAGCGGTGTTCCAGAGAGACATCGGCTGCGAATAGAGAATGTCATTATCGTGCAGAGGACGGTCCGCTCCCGATACGTAGTCGAATATTACAGGCTGGAGAGAGGGTGCCGTGTCGTCGGAATATCCGGCTATCATATGGTCGCTGGTGGGGCGCCCTTTCTTCTGTTCATATGGCTTTCCTGTGAAATAGTCACGTACAGATCCGTTCTCTCGATTCCATATGAACATGCCGCTGAAAGATCCTGTCAGCCAGCTGCCGTCGGGCTGTTGTTTCATTACATTTATGCCCATCGGGCTTACCGGAGGCGCCGTAGCGGATTTTATTTTATCCGGTCTGCCTTTGAAGTCGCGGTCAATTGTGACGAATCCGTCGGAAGTCGATATAAGCCAGCAGTCAGCGGTGCGGTCGTAGCGTATGGCGCGCAGTTTGTCATGCCATATGTTTGCATTGTCGAGAGTGCTCCCCGGAAGCGGTGAGGTTTTTGTCAGCGCGAGAGGAATCATCAGCGGCGGTCGCAGACACATTCCGGTTACGGCTATAAGCAGCGTGAACGGAATCAGCCAGTATCCTATCCTGTCATGCCAGCGGACATTCCATTTCAGAGAGCCTCCAAGTCTTTTTATTCTTGACGTAAGAGAGCGTGAGGCGGCGCGTCTGATGGAATAGGGGAGGATGAATATTATGATTCCGGTGATGCACAGTATGCCTATCACGACAGCGATGATGTCGACGATTATCTTTCCGGGAGTGCCGAAGAGTTCTCCGCTGTGAAGCATCCATACAGTCTTGAACATCGATACTTCCGGTCTGTGACCTTCGGGTGCGGGAAGTTCCCTGTATGTGATTTCTGCCGGCCTCCGCGTGTCGGGAATTATGAAGACCGCGCTTCTCGAAAGCACCGCCAGTCCGCAGGAATCAGGAGTGACTGTGAGGTCGGCGATACGGCTGTCGTTTCCCGGAAGAGCGGTTTCCGTCCATTCGGTACCGTCTAATCTGTAGAGGCAGAATTGCGATGCGGCCCATATCTTGCCGTCGGAAGTGCGGACGATATTGCGTATATTGCGGCGGTCCATCCCGGCAGGAAGGCCCGCGTTGAAATCTTTCAGATCTGAAAAATTTCTGTCGGTTAGCCATATTCCGGTATTGCCGAAAGCCAGTAATGAATCTTCGTTTATTCTGAAAGAGCCTTTGACGGCACCGTTGTTGAAATTGCGGATTCTATAACCGGAGGGAAGAAGTGAGCGGCTTACATTGCAGTCGGCCACAGTCTCGCGATGATTGAGGATTATACCCGAGATGCAGAAAAGCAAGAAGATAACCGAGAGCAACAGACCTGCCCACCGATGGAAGACTTGCCATTTTTTACCTTTCTTCATTTGTTTCGAGTTGTAAATAGATATCGGGTTAAGATTATTCTGAATTTCCGATGCAAAATTACAACCCGACCGAAGCCGCGTCAATACCCAAAAATAATGAAAATGTCTCCGTGCTGTACCCTCCGCCTATGCCGCCTCCCTCTGAAAGAATAAGTAAGAATTTATCGATTTAAATGTATGGATCAATATGGGTAGCTTTTATTTTGAAACACGACCCTCTTAAAATTGATTTTGAACAAAGAGTCGTTATTTATTGCGATAGTTGATGCGTGCCTGATACATTTGTTCTTTGATACCTCCGTTTTCAAGAAAGTCCTTTTTGGCACGTTCTATTAATTTTCGCAGAAATACGTCTGTCTGGTGTATGAGAGTTATCGCTATGTTGCAGATGGTCTCGTCGCTTCGAATAGCGATCGCATCTCTATAGAATGCCGAGTCATTGTGGTTTGAACAGACATTTCTTGTCTGAATTGCTTTGGGAGAATTTACATCCCAAAGTTCAAGATTTCTGACACGAAGATAATCTTCGAAATCCAAAAGCAATTCCTGAAGACTTGCCTTCGCTACGTTGAGTAATTTAATTTCCGTTTCCTTAGAGGTAGTGGAAGCCGAACATCCTTCGGCTATATTCTGTCGACCGCTACGGGCAGCCTGTATCATCTGGTCAATGGTACGGTCTCCCTTGCCAAGATATTTATGTGCGAAGAAATAAGTGATGTCATATATGCATTCCGCTTTCCGGAAGGCTATCAGATTGCGGTAGTTGCCTCTTAAAGGGAGGAAATCGTCAGACATCAGGATTGTTTTGAATTTTGGTAATTAAAGCGTCGATAATGTGGGGGAGATAACTCATTAGTCTGATTGGGCTGATAGGACTTATTGGTCTTATTAGTCTAATTAGTCCAATAAGACTAATGATTATGCAAATTTAGTGAAAATGAATGGTTTGACAAAATTTATTTTTCGATATCTTATTCGCGGTAGTAGACGCGTTTGACGCGTGGGGAGACGGAGGTTAGGACTTCGTAGGGGATGGTGCCGAGGACATCGGCGAGACGCTGCAAGGGCGCTTGAGCTCCGAAGATCTCGACCGAATCTCCGACTTTACAGTCAATGCCTGTGACATCGATCATACATGCGTCCATACATATGTTGCCTACGGTGGGTGCCTCCTTGCCGTTTACGATCACCGATATGGCTCCGTTGCCGAAATGCCGGTTCATGCCGTCGGCATATCCGATAGGTATCGTGGCTATCCGCGATCTGCGCGAGAGCACTCCGCGTCGGCTGTAACCGATTGTCTCTCCTTCCTCCCATTCGCGGATGGCTATGATCACGGTCCGCAAGGTCGAGACCACCGACAAGGGCTTCTCCATTTCTGGCGGAAGAGTGTTTGCTCCGTAGAGGCCGATGCCAAGACGAGCCATGTCGTTATGATGTTCCGGATAGCGGAGTATGCCGGCCGTATTGAGTACGTGACGCAGTATTGGATGTGAAGAGCGCGACAACATGTAGTCGGTATATTCTGCAAAGCGTTTCAGCTGCAATTCCGTGTAGTCGTTCATGTCCGGACAGTCGGAAGTGGCAAGATGAGAGAAAGTGGATCTGGCTGTCACTTCCTTCGATGATTCCAGAATTTCCATCAGTTCCGGCAGTTCCTTCTCTATAAAGCCCATGCGGTGCATGCCGGTGTCCAGTTTTATATGTACAGGATAGCCGGTTATGCCGTTTTTTCGAGCTTCTTTGATGACATCGCGGAGCATTTCAAAGGAGTAAATTTCCGGTTCGAGCCGATATGCGAACATCGACTTGTAGTTTACCACTTTCGGATTCATGACCATTATCGGCATTGTTATGCCTCTCTGACGTAGTTCTATGCCTTCGTCGAGCACGGCTACTGCCAGATATGCCGCACCGCAGTCCTGAAGAGTCTTCGCGATCTCGTAGCTTCCGGCACCGTAGCCCGATGCCTTGACCATGCATACGACTCCAGTGCCCGGAGCCAGCTGGCGCCTGAAATAATTGTAGTTGTCGACGATCGAGTCGAGATTGACCTCAAGCACTGTCTCATGCTTGCGGGTTTCAAGAAGTTCGGCGATTCTGTCGAAATTAAATTCCGGGGAACCTTTGAGCAATATCGCTTCGTCGGCAAAGTCGGAAGTGGAGAGAGAGCCGAGCAATGCCGTGGTGTCAGGATAGAATTCAGAGTTCGCGGCAAATAGAGCCTTGTGCGCTGAAATCGCTGGTCCCACCCCGATCAGACGGTCTATGCCCGCGCGCAGCGTCAGATCGGCGATGTTGCGATAAAGAGTGTCGGTATCGGCCGATTCATGATGAATGTCGCTGAGGATCAATGTGGCGGTCTGGTTAGGTATTTTCCGGCGGCGCATGAAGTCAAGGGCGGGCCGGAGAGATGAGAAGTCGGAAGTGTAGGAATCGTGGATTACACTGCATCCGTTCACGCCTTCCGACACGTTAAGGCGAGTTCCGATCTTGTGCAGATGTCTGAATCTCTCAGCTATCGTTTCGCGCGGAACAGATCTGTAGAGCATGAAGGCAAGCGCGTTTGCAGCGTTTTCGATATCGGTCTCATTGTCGAGAGGCGCTGTCAGGCTGTCGGTACGGCCGTCATATGTATATGTAAGGCAGATGCCGTCGCTTTGGTTCTCTGTCCGGATATATATGTCGGCTGCGGGATCGACTGTCGACCATGTAAGAGTCTCGGCTCCCGGTGCCGCTGCTTTCACGGCAGCGCGTATAAGTTCATAATCACTCCGGAATATTACTGTGCGGGTGGCGTCGGTCGAGGCGAGTATAGCTTTCTCGGCGGCCTTTTCGGCATTGGAAACGAATCCTTCGGAATGTGCATCACCTATATTGGTGATGATGACAGTGTCGGGACGTATGCATGTGGCAAGCGACCGCATCTCTCCCGGACGCGATATGCCTGCCTCGATTATGCCGAGAGCGGTGGTCGGATCAAGTTCCCACATCGAGAGGGGAACACCGATCTGGGAATTATAGCTGCGGGGAGAACGGGTGATGTCTGACAGCGGTTCCATAAGCTGGAAAATCCATTCCTTGAGAGTGGTTTTTCCGCGACTGCCCGTTATGGCGAGGAGATGGCCCGAAAAATCGGGGCGCCGGGCAGCTGTTTTCTGAAGAGCCGTTATAGTGTCGGAAACGATTAGAAAATTTGCGTCGGCCGCATCTTTCAACTGAGACGGGATGCTGTTGACCACGAAACTGCGGACTCCCCGTGCGTATAGATCCGGGATAAACCTGTGACCGTCGTTTCCCTTTGTGGGGATTGCAAAGAAAAGAGTGTCATCGGGAGTCTCCAGAGAGCGGGAGTCCGTCAGAAGATGCCTGATTACGGCATTGTCCGAAATGCGTGTATCTCCCGCAGAAAGATCAGCGCCTAAAATACCTGCGATTTCTCCTATAGATGGCTTCATTTTTGTAACCTGTGTGTTCTGGTTGAAAATTGAAATTAAAATTAGAAAGAATCGCATAAATAAACAAGAAAAAGATGATTAATTTGGGGACAAGAGATATAATGGGGGGAGCAGGATTTTATAGTATGTTTCAAAATAAGTAGCTATTGAAAATTAATGTATACATAAAACGCCGTTATTTTTTAGGCGGTTCGGTTCTGGAGCGAAGGAGCATAGCGGGCTATGCGACTGAACGACAGGACCGAAACGACAAAAAAGAGCAAGTTTTATGTTACAAGATTCNNATTTTTAATAGCTACTTAAAAATTAATCTGGGACGCCACTCTTAACCGTCCTCATGAGTTCCACGGAGTTTTATAGACTCTTGCGTTAGCATTTTTTGTGAGACAGGTTTTAATTCAAATACACTCTTACGAGTTCAGAGAAAATTATTAAGGAAGTCATGAAGAGAGATGTCCTGGTCTATATTTAGTTTTTTGCGGAGTCGCAGTCTTGCCGATTCCACACTGCGGACCTCCCTGTAGGATATGGATGCGATTTCTTTTGTCGACAGTCCCAGCACAAGGAAAGCGCATAGCCGCTTATCGCGTACAGTCAGTTCGGGGTACTGTTCTTCGAGTCTGCGGTAGAAGTCGGGATGTACGTTTTCAAAAGATCTTCTGAATTCCTCTGTAGTGCTGCCGGAGATGCTCGTGAGCTTGCCGAGCAGAGATCGGGCCTTTGTGGTGTGAGACGCGGATTTGAAAGCGGATTCGCCCAAAAGACTTCTCAGATCGTCGCATACGCTTTCCACCCCTTCATGGGTTTTGAATTTGTCGATGGATTCGGCAGTCAGGGCCCGATTGAGATTGTCGATTTTATCGTGTAGTTCCTTTTGTCCGGCAGCTCTCTTTTTTCTTGTACGTATCAGAAGAATCAGCAATATGATTCCCGAGCACAGCAAGACAGAGCAGCCCGCAGCCAGAGACAGTACCGTCCGATTATGCCGGGGCACCGATTCAGATGACTTGTCATTGAATGCCGCATGTTCTTCCCATTCAGTGAGTCGAATACGTTTTTCCTCATTTTGGACAGAATCTTTCAATGCGATTCTTGATTGAAGGCATCTGACTGCATTCGGGAAATCTCCGGCGGCGATAAACGATTGAGTCAAGGCCTTGTATGAACTGTCCTGCTCCGGATGAAGTCGGGATCTGTATGAAAGGTCGAGCGCGCTTTGCGCATATATCCTTGCCGAATCAGACCGTCCTATCCTGTTGAAATAGTCGGCGTATGCATAACGCGCGTTTATTATGCCTGGCACAAAATTGATCTCTTCAAGTTGCTGAAGGCTGTTCCGTAGAAATGTGGCCGCCATTCCTGTCTCCCCGGTGCGGGCATAGAGTGAACCGAGGAATATCTGAGAGTAATAAAAATTCTCAGGATGATGTTCGACACTGCTGTATTGTATGCCTCGGAGCAACGTGTCAATGGCTTTCTTGAGTTCTCCTTTTTCTCCATAAAGCAATGCAAGGTTATAGAAATTCAAAAAGATTTCTTCTCGTGCGTTTAGCCGTTTGTTGATTTCGAGAGCCTTCAGATAATATTTTTCAGCCTTGTCGAGATGTCCTGACGAGTGATGGAGCACGGCGATGTTGTTGAAAAGCATTGCTCTCTGGCTGAACAGCAAAGAGTCTTCCGTCACTTTCAGTCCCCGTGTATAACAATCAAGTCCTATGCCCGGCATGCCTGTTTCCGCATAGGCTGCGCCGAGGCACACATAGGTGTTGGCAAGCATGCGGCGGCTTGGCAGTTCGTGTTTTGTGCCGTCATTAAGTATACTTCTGATGCCTTCAAGCAACTCTATGGCCTGCATATGCTTCCCTCTTGACAGCAATTCCTGCACCATCAGATGAACTTTCCGGAAGACAGTATCGGCCTGTGAACCGGTTTCGACTTTCAATGAATCGAGCAGGATCATGTAAGTCCGTATTGAGCCCGATGTATCAGTCTTTGCTTCGGCGATCGCGAGATCCCTTACTTTTTTCGCATCGGTCACACATCCGCCTTGACCGCAAGACGGCAGACTTATGGCTGCGGTAACAACAGCTATAAAAAATGCCACTGCCATGAGCGGCAATTTTATGTTGTGAATTGAATTCAACAGGCTTCGCATTTTGAATATGCAAAGATAGAAATGATTTTTTATATCTCAAAGATATGAGTATATATTTTTATGATGCAGAATCCAATATCAGAAACGGTACTTTTTATTTATAAGATAACTAATTGTAACTTAATAATAAAGCTGTTTATGCAGTAGTGTTTTGCATAAAATTAAAAGTGTGAAGTAGCAATTTGTGGCCATAAAATTTGCAGCCGATAATGAGTGTGTCTAATTTTGTGGCATTCGCTTGCAACGTTATATTTTTTGAGTATTAACTTTCAACATAATAATATAAATTATGAATAAAAGCTTACAATATGTAATTATTATGATCTTTCTGGCATCGGCATTCCCGTCCGGGGCGTGGAATGTCGGTACAGAACCGACAGGAAAAAGCGCCGTCATTGAGGAATTCACAGGTATTCATTGTCCCAACTGCCCGGATGGACATCTGAGGGCGGCGGAACTTCTGCGCGCCCATCACGGAGAGGTCTTTACGATTGCCATCCACGCCGGGCCGTTTGCCACGCCGAGAGTCAATGAACCGAATTTCATAACCTCGGAAGGAACGGATATTCATGATCATTTTCAGGTCAATAGTTATCCTTGTGGTGTGGTGAGCCGTCGCGACGTGGGCAACGGCATTGTCCAGGGACGCGGAGACTGGGGTCCGAGCGCCCGGACTATAACCCGAGAGGAATCTCCCGTCAATCTTTACGGGGTGGCTTCTTACGATGCGGATACGCGTATGCTAAGGGTAAAAGTGGAAGGTTACTATACATCGGGCATGGCTGATCCTCGACTTACAGTAATGCTTCTGCAGAACAACATACTTGGCCCTCAGAGCGGAGGAATGCTCGGTGTCGAATATCCACACCGGCATATATTGCGGGACATACTGACGAATAACGCATTTGGCGACGGGATTAGCGAGAAGAATGCCGGGGAGTATTTTACACGGGAGATCAGCTATATTCTTCCGGAAGAAATTGACGGGATACCGACAGTTGCCTGCGATATGGCTTTGATAGCGTTTGTTTCGGAGGGAGAAGGAGAAATTGTGAAGGCATTCGAATTCTTTCCTGAAGCCGATTTATCATCAGATCAGAGAAAGATTGTGGTTCCGGCCTCCGCATTGATTCCGGTTGGCTCCACCTATGCCCTCGATTATCTGGAATTATGGCTGGATAACTATAGCGGAGAAGATGCGGTTTCGGCGAAACTTGATTTTAAACTCAACGGCAGAGACCACGAACTCATATGGAATGGTTCGATTCCCGCTCACGGAACAGGACTTGCCCGTTTTCCGCTTGACGGTATTATGAAAGACTGTTATGACAATGACACGAATGAATATTCCATTCTTGTCACTGAGATCAACGGGCGTCCGCTCGCTCTCGAAATGTTGCCTGTCAAGGGTCAGTTCAGGAATCTGACAGAATATCCGGCGGAAATGAAAATAAAGATCAAGACCGACCTCGATGCCGCAGACAACACATATCGTATAATTGACGAGAGCGGAGATACTGTCGTCGAGTTCGGACCATATGCCGACGGTGTCAATATGGAATATGACGAGAATGTATCTCTCGAGCCGGGTAAGGTCTATGGCTTCGAAGTTTCGGACGCATGGGGCGATGGTGTGTATCATCCGCGGGGCAGCGTGAAATTCTATCGTGCCGATGACGGAAGAATCGCCGGACAGCTTATGGAAATCGCCGATTATGGAATGCGTCTTTTTTTCCGTACGGAAGATACTTCGGGTATTGGGGCCATATTTTCAGAAAAAGCGATCGATATGTGGTTCGATATGACAGGTGTCCGTGTGAGCCACCCTGTCCCCGGAGACATATATATCCGCAGAACAATCAATCCGGACGGAACCATAGAGACATCCAAGACTATTTTTTGATACTTTGTAACCTCGGGCCGGAAAGTAGCCGGCCCGCTTAATAAAAACACATATATGAAGAGACATTTACTTATTGCCGCCGGAATGGCGGCCGCGGTTTCAGTTTCAGCCGAGTGGGGAAACACCGCCGATGGGGCGATTCCGGTATTTCCGACCGGAACTAATACCTATGCCACAGAAATTCAAGTAACCCCCGATGGAGGCGTATGGGCAATGATGTATCATCCTGATCTTAGAAATGCGTCAGGAGAGACGGATATAAAAAATGTGATATATGAATATCGTGTCCAGTATTGGGATAAATACGGTAATCCTGGATTTCCCGAAGACGGGCTTCTGGTGAGCGATTTCAAAAATAAGTCCTATACTGTCGTCAACAACTATCTTTCGTGCGACTCGGAGGGTAACCTGCTGTTGTGTGTGCTTGACTGTCGCAATTCTCATGATCAGGAAGGCAGTTATACGGCATATCTGATTTCTCCCGATGGCGAAATGTTGTGGGGAGAAGATGGCAAACCTGTGTCGGACGAGACAAATCCTTCATCCTTCTCCGCCATGATGAGCGCTGTGCCGCTCGGAGACGGGAGTTTTGTATTCTCCTGGATAGACGGCGATGAGTTTACAACCAATGTGATGCTGCAACGTCTTGACAAGAACGGTGACAGGCAGTGGGACTCGCAGGCGGTGTCGCTTCTTGACGACCAATGCTCGAATCCTTATCTTATTCCTTCGGATGACAATACATGTATTCTTGTCTATTCAAAGACGGCATCTCAGGTGATATATGCGAGGAAACTTGATTTCGAGGGCTCTTCGGTCTGGGGCAAGGATACGCGTGTCTATAGAGGCGGATGGGTTTCGATCCCTATACATACTCTTATTTCAGTTGTCCCGTCGGGCGATGGCGGAGCATTGATAAGCTGGAACGATGACAGAGCCAATACCAACTTCGAATCGCCTTTCCTCAGTTATGTCACATCTGACGGCAAGCTTGGCTTTTCCGGAGCTTCGGACGAAGGCGATGTCAAGCTCGGATATGCCGGATGGAGATGTTTCAATGTGAAAGCGGCTCCTGCGGCAGACGGCTCCGGTTTTTACACCGCTTGGAGAGAAACTAACGTCGGGCAGTCCTGGCAGGGTTTGAAGATTCAGAAAGTAAGTCCTGACGGAGAACTTATGTGGGGGGAGAACGGAAAAGAGGCTGTTCCGATGGATAATCAGAGTATCGGCTATATATCCACACAGACAGCAGGCGGCACCGACTTCATGCTTTTCTATGAGATTTATTATTCATATTTCGATCAGATTCCTTTGGCATCGCTTATAGACGCCGACGGTGAGCCTGAATGGGCGCAGGGAACAATCGCCCTCTCGGAGCGCGGACGCAAGGCGAGCAATCTCAAATCGGCTCCTTTGGCGGGAAACAAATCCTGGATTTACAGTTGGACCGATGCCCCGGGAGAGGAGGACGCGGTAGACACGCGGTTGATGGGGCGTCTGAACATGGACGGCACTTTCGGGATGTCAGACAGTGGCGTGAAGGAGACTGTCGTGTCGGATGACGATATTCGGTTTGACGGGAGAGTATTGAGAGGCGATGCGAATTCAGTGACGGTATATGGCATAGAGGGATCCGTTGTCGCCGGCATGACTTTTACAGGAGGAGAAGCAGTCATTGACCTTCCCGCCGGCATATATTTGGCAAAATGCGACAATGGCAAGGCAATCAAGATAATAATCAGATGATATGAAAAAATTCGTTTATGCGGTCGTGGTTGCGGCTGCTTTTCCAGGGATGGCTTCGGCACAGGCGATATATGGTTATGGGGCTCAGGAATCAGAAAGCGTGTATACGTCTCTTGATATGCCGACTGTGATTTATGACGGCTCATTCGAGGGCGCCGCACTCGGAGAGGAGATAGAGTCGGTTATTATGACTCCGTCGGGAGAGGTGAGAGTCGCCGGCGAGGTGGAAGGTTTCGACATCGGATTTGACTTTCCGTTTTGCGGAAAGAGTGTGCGCGAATTTGTCGTGTCGGGAGCGGGATATGTTGTTCTTGGCAATGGACAGCTATCGGTGAATCCGGATATTCAGGGATATTATCTGTCATGTTCGGGAGATTTCGACGCAGTAGGATCGGTCCCGCAGCGCGGCGCCCGCGGACTTGCCGATACGCGTATCTCATACGCGCATACAGACGAGGGCCTTGTGATTCAGTTTGAGAATTATGGTGTAATGACATCATTCTGGGGAGATCCGGGTGTGCTCGACATGCATATCAGACTGGGTAAAGACGGGTCAATATCATATACCTACGGAAGTTTCGACACTCTCGGCGGGAATGCATATCTTGCGTGCGGGTTGCGCGACGGGGAACGTTCGGTCTGTGTGGAGGGTGACAAAGGAGACATAGCGCTTGTCCGCGACCGGGGAGGTGTTCTTGTGCTGCCTGAGGATACAGAGTCCGGTTATGAATTGACAATGACAGCGCCCGAGCGATGTGAGATGCCGGATGGCGCACCTGCGGAAATAAAGGCTTCGGCTACATCTTCTTCCATAACATTCAGTTATTCACTTGGAGATGGAGCAGACAATATACTTGCCGTATATTCCGTGGACATGGTTTCCGACTGGGTTCCCGAAGACGGAATCCAATATACGGCCGGCGATGAGACGGATGGCGTTTACATAGCTTATTATGGAGATGAGACGGAGTTTACCAACGAAGGTCTTGAGTCAGGGAAAGACTATTATTACAGACTCTTTTCCGTAAGCGCTTTCGGTATCGGCGGTCCTGTGTACAATACAGATGCGGCAGACATGACTGTGGCCACTCTGCCCGGTGCTCCGGCAGCTGCAGTGCGTGACAGCGATGAAAACAGTATCACACTGGATGTCACACCCAATGATGACGGCAACAGTATAGTAGTGCTTATAACGGACTATTGCGAACGGGACGCATATGGAGACAAAGGGCTTTTCGGGAAAATTCCCGTGGATGTCAAGACCGGTGATGTGCTGCCTGTCCCTGAAGACTTCGAGTTATGGATGGACTCTTTCCCTATGCCGGAAAACGGCGGAACTGTCGTTTATACCGGAGAGGCGGCTGAAGGGATAAAACTTGAAGGTCTCGATCCCTCTACAGGGTATTTCATAGCCGTGTATTCACGGAATGGAGAAGGTGTCTGTTCGTCTGATGCCGTGATGATGACTGCGGCGACATGGATAAAAGTTCCTTATGACGGAAATTCAGACAATTTCCCCCGGTTCTTGATGCCGCAGGGCTGGGCTACGAGTGAAGATGATGCCGAATCACATTATTTCTCATTCCGTGATGAATGTTACGGTAGGTTCAATTCCGAAGGTCCTGCCCAGGGTACGCAGCTGATACAGCAGTGCGCCAGCCTTCAGAGAGGAAACGCAGAGGGAATGACCGTGTGGATGACTCCTCAGCCGATCGTGGTCGATGAACGTCACGTGATAGCGAAATTCGAATATTCCATGACAGAGTCTTCGGGAAGATTCGACACCCACGCATACAATGACTGGGCCGATGGCGATGTCCTTGAGATTCTTGTTTCCGATAACGGTGGCGAAAGCTGGCAAAGTATGGCCCGGTATGAAAAAGGCTCCAATCCGGAGATAGGCTGGGATGAAGAAAAAATGTGTCCGCTTTATACCTCGATAGAAGCGGATCTTAATGCCTGGCGCGGTAAAACCGTGACAGTAAAACTTCAGTGGACTACACATACATTGGCTTCCTGGGGCGCGAAATTGTTCGTAGATCGTTTTTCGGTGACACAAGGGGAGTTCCCGGAAATTCCGGAGGTTTCTGTCGGAGCTGTGTCTTACGATCGGGCGACTATTGCATGGAAGTCCGTTCAGACTGATTACGAACTGGCATGGAAAGATGAAAGTTCGGAAGAGGCAAATTTAGTTTCAGTTGACGGTTGCATGACTTACACACTCGAAAATCTGACCCCTCTCACAAAGTATTCCGTCAGGGTGCGTGGCGTTCTCGAGGGAGAGAACAATTTCTCTGAATGGAGTGATCCGGTCGAGTTCACTACTTCTGATTGGCCTCCGGTGGAGGCTCCGGAAAATCTTGTGTCGGATCTTGACCGCTTTTATGACGATGGTACAGTTATGCTCCGCTGGGACGCTACGGATGATATGGAGTCATTCATAGTGGCATACAGGGAATCATCATCGACACAATGGACCGAGTCTGAAACCGCGGACCCTGTCCTCGTTCTTGACGATCTGTCGTATTCCACCAAATATATCTGGAAAGTCCGTGCATTATGCACACATGGGCGTGAGACGGAATTTTCGGCGCAAGCCAATTTTACCACGCCGGAGGATACGGGAGAGATATCGGCACTATATGCCGACGACATTCCCGAGGAGTGCGAAATCTATACTCCTGCCGGCGTGAGAGTACGCAAATCGGAGCTGTATTCTGGCATATATATAATCCGTACATCCGGGGGATCAAGAAAGATCCGTGTGAAGTAGCGGTAATGTCTCCGTCTTTTCAGACTGTCTTGTTTTGAAACACTCTAAAATTATATTTTTACATATGGAGGTGTCGGGAAGATGATTTTCCGACACCTTTTAATATATTTTTGTTTCCGCATGACAAGAACTCCGTTATAAATGAATAACAGAGGCGCATCACTGCGCCTCTGTTTTCCGATACCTCCCGAAATCCTTCGTGAGAATACCGTGGGTCCTAATTCTAATTAAACTATTAATCCATAACTTTACTAATGCAACAATAAATTGTCAATGAAACGATATATGCGATATACTTTCTTGGAAGGGATGACCCTTGCAAATCATCCCCCATCTTTACAACATCCGCCCGGACATTGCTTTAGACTTTGCAAAATTAGCTATTCCACATGATGTGGCAAAATATTTATCCTCCAATTTTAACAATTGTGGGTCTGATAACTGTTAAAATTGTTAAAAATTGGTCTTATTGGAATATGTTTGGTTAAATAGGATCGGCTATCGCGTTTATGATTGACGATTGTATGCGGCGACAGCTTCGGGCAGCCAGTCAATCGTGCGGCTTATGTCAAGCGACCGTTCGATGGCTACCGGCACGACAGATATGATGCCGTGGGCGAGCGCCCACTCGTCGGTACGGTCGTTCTCCGGTTCGAGATTTATATATTTTCCGGTCAGCAAATAGAATTTATGACCTGCGGGATCGATGTATTCCCGGTATTCGTCGTTCCACATGCCGCGGCATGGCTGGCATATCTTCATCTCCTCGGGAATATGGTGCACGGCTGGCACATTGACATTGAGTGCTATGTCGAGCGGCAGCCCGTTGCGGAGCGTGGCCTCCACCAGAACGTCTATCGCACGCGAGCATGGAGTGAAGTCCGCATCCATGGAATGGTCGGTCAGAGAAAAGCCTATCGACGGTATGCCGAATGCCGCCCCCTCCATCGCGGCGCCCATTGTGCCGGAGTAAAGGACATTGATCGCGGAGTTGGAGCCGTGGTTTATGCCTGTCACTACAAGGTCGGGCCTCCGGTCGAGGATATGATGCATGGCAAGCTTGACGCAATCGACCGGAGAGCCGGATACGTTATACATCTTCGCGCCATTATAGTCGGGAAGTCTGTTGATACGCAGCGGGGAACTTACGGTTATCGCCATGGACTGTCCGGACTGCGGATAAAGAGGACAGACGGCTACCACATCTCCGAAATTTACCAGTCGGTCGATGAGCGCGTGCACGCCGGGGGCAGTATAGGAATCGTCGTTGCTGACGAGTATCAGAGGTCTCATAGGATGAGGTGATTATGAAGTTGATTGATTAAAAAGAAGTGAAATATCCTTTTATGTACGATTACGGGATCAGAGTTTTCTTTCTGAATAGATAACGTGCGATCACCGCGTTGCGGTTCGCTCCCGGCAGCTCGCGGAGTACGTCTTGATCCGGACGCAGGTTATAGCGGCCCCGCATTCTCCGGAAATCGTTGTGAGCCTTTATGACAGCCCGGGCATTCGCGATGTCGCCTTTCAGCAGGAACATTCCGAATGCCAGAGTGTCGGCAAGGCGCCGCAGGAACAGAATTCTGCGTCCGCGCCCCTTAGGAAGATTCTTGTGGAGCAGCAGCAGATTGTTGCGGAAATTAAGATATGTCTTTTTAGGATTTCCCTGATTCAGGGACGCTCCGCCGACATGGTAGACGTGAGAGCCGGACAGGGCGCATACGCGCAATCCGGCGAGATGGACGCGACAGCAGAGGTCGATCTCCTCCATATGGGCGAAAAATTCAGGATCGAGGCCGCCAAGACGTCTATATACTTCGCGCGGCATGGTAAGACATGCTCCCGAGGCCCACGCCACATCGGCAGGNNGTCTTTCTCCACGACATCGAACAACCGTCCCCGGCAATAAGGGTATCCGAGCGAGTCGAGATATCCACCGGCGGCTCCGGCATATTCGAAACTCGATTTGTCGGAATAGCTCAGTATCTTTGGCTGCACGGCGCCCACATCGGGATTGTTTTCAAGAAAAGAAAGGATCGGCTGCCACCATCCTTCGGTCACTTCGACATCAGAATTGAGTAGAGTGACATATTCATATTCCGCAAGCTCAATGGCCCGGTTGTATCCTTCCGCAAATCAGTGATTTTTTTCGAACGATATTATGCGTACTTCCGGATGGTTACGCCGCAGCCATTCGACAGAATCATCTGTCGATCCGTTGTCGGCCACGATCAGATCGGCCTGATCGGATATGGTGAATTTCGAAGCGGCGGGTATGAATTTCTCAAGAAGTCCGCGTCCGTTCCAGTTCAATATTATGACTCCGAGTTTTTTCATTGGTCTGCGGATATGTTGGAATCGGTCAGCAAGACCGGAGTTACACTATTTATAAGATCGGGATCGTACGGCGCTTCGACGCGTATGTAGTTCTCTGTGAAACCATGCATGAGACGTCCGCCGTGAGAGGGGGATTCCCATAGTACACGAGCGTCCGAGCCTTTATGGGAAAGTACGAATTCGCGGTGTTTGAGCTCAGAAATTTTCATGAGTTCGGCGGTACGTCTGTGCTTTTCCTCCTGGCTGACATTATGTCCTATCATCAGAGCTTTGGTGCCTGGACGTTCGGAATAAGGAAACACATGCAGACGCGTCACCGGAAGCGACTCTATGAAATCACGGCCTTTGAGCCATTCCTCGTCGGTCTCTCCACGCGCTCCGGTTATCACGTCAACACCTATGAAGGCATCGGGGATGAGTTTGCGGATCAGTTCGATGCGCGAGCGGAAGAGAGCCGTGTCATATCTGCGGTTCATAAGTCTGAGCACGGCGTCGGATCCTGCCTGAAGAGGGATGTGGAAATGTGGCATGAACGCCCGTGCGTCATTGGCTATCCATTCCAGGATCTCTTCCGTGAGCAGATTAGGCTCGATCGACGATATCCTGTAGCGTTCGATTCCTTCTACCGAATCGAGCGATTTCAGAAGGTCGATCAGCTTTTCTCCGGTGTCGCGCCCGAAATCGCCTATGTTGACACCTGTGATCACTATTTCTTTTCCTCCTTCGGCAGCCACCTGACGGGCGATCGCGGTGATATCCTCTATGCGCCCCGAACGGGAGCGTCCCCGGGCGAAAGGAATAGTGCAGTAGGTGCAGAAATAGTCGCAGCCGTCCTGCACTTTAAGGAAATAGCGTGTGCGGTCGCCGCGTTCGCACGAGGGCATGAATTCCCTGATCTCAAGCGGAGGCGTTGTCTCGACCTGCTGCACGCGGGTCTCGAGCCATCGGTCAAGATATTGCGCTATCCGGAGTTTTTCATTTGACCCGAGCACGATGGCCACTCCGGGCATCGCGGCGATCTGTTCCGGCTTGAGCTGGGCATAGCATCCCGTCACGACCACAGTCGCGTCAGGATTTTCCTTGGTCAGGCGGCGTATCAGCTGACGGCCTTTCTTGTCGGCCATTTCCGTTACCGAGCATGTGTTGATCACTATCAGATCGGGGCGTTCCTCACCGGAGGCGCGTGTGATGCCACGCGCCTCGAGCATCTTTCCGATTGTGGAGGTCTCCGAAAAGTTCAGTTTGCATCCCAAAGTGTGGTATGCGGCTTTCAGTATGGTTCTGGTTTCGCTCATTTCACTGTAAATGGAACGCAAAATTAGCGAAAAATCGGCGGAAAAGTGAAAAAAAAGAGATAAACTATTGACAAAGGGGGTCTTTATTTATTAACTTTGCGCGCTGAAAGCAGTGAACCGGCATACGGACGAGTCCGTCTTACGTCGGCCTTACCTGTCTAATGAAGACCTATGAAGACAAATAAAGAGGTAAAGATATCTTATTGGGCCCATCATCTGACCACAATAATCAGTGTGACGCTGGTTCTTGTCCTGATGGGAATCATCGCAATGATATGGATATGCGCCGATACGGAGACACGGCGCCTTAAAGAGCGTATCGAGCTAAGCGTGATCATGCGGGATTCCATTCCCGAAAGCACGGTCAAGAGTCTTGAGGAAAAAATCAAATCCGGTCCTTACGCGCAGAATGTCAGACTTGTCACAAAAGAGGAGGCGCTGGCCGCGTGGACAGCCGAGACCGGAGAGGATCTGCAGGAACTGTTCGGAGTCAATCCTCTGAGCGAGGAGATCACATTCGGTCTGAACGCCGATTACGCCTCGGCTCCGGCAATCGCCAGAATAAAACGGGAACTCGAGAGCGATCCTTCGGTGGAGGCAGTGTCAAGTCCTGACTCGGAGATGATCGATTCAATGAACGAGAACATATCGAGAATGACGGTGGTGCTCGGAGTTATTGCTGCAATCATGCTGATCATTTCGTTTGTGCTCATAAACAATACAGTCCATCTGACTATCTATTCACGACGGTTCACTATACACACCATGAAGCTTGTCGGTGCGACAAACGGTTTTATCCGCCGTCCTGTCATACTCAACAATATGCTTGCCGGCATAATAGCGGGCCTCATCGCGTCAGGCATTCTTGCGGCGATGTCGGTTTTTACAGTCGAGGCCGGTCTTCCCGACGTGATGGCATCGGCGGGCTGGAAGGCTTTTGCAATAGTCGCGGCCGGACTGGTGGTGACCGGCACGGTTCTCTGCTGTCTTGCCTCATGGGTTTCCGCAAACGTATACCTTCGTAAAGATTACGACCAACTGTTCCGTTAAACAACTTTTAAATTTATTCGATATGGTCGAGAATATCAAAGAAACAAAGATAGAGAAAAACGAAGAGTCCCGCTCTCCTCGCGTGCAATTGCCGTTCGGGAAAATCAACTTCCTGATGATGGGCGGATGTGTTCTGCTCATAATAGTGGGATTCCTTCTCATGAGCGGCGGCGGGTCAGCGACTGACACGACTTTCAATCCCGAGATATTCAGCACACGCCGGATCGTGGTCGGTCCGTTGCTTACGTTCCTCGGATTTCTGCTGATGGCATTCGCCATAATATGGTCTCCCAAGAAAAAGAAATAAGAATAACATAAGAATGGAATGGCTTGACGCCCTCATATTGGGCATAATACAGGGGCTTACCGAATATCTGCCGGTAAGTTCAAGCGGACATCTCGAGATATTCAAGGAGATTCTTGGAGTGGATCTTCCTGACGGTGAGAATCTTCAGTTCAGCGTGATTGTGCATGCCGCCACCGTGCTTTCGACGATTGTGGTGCTGTGGCCTATGTTTTACAGGCTATGCAAGAGCTTCTTTACTTTTAAAAGAGGCGAGGACTTCGATTACGTGTGCAAGATATTGCTGTCGTGTATTCCCGTCGGCATAGTCGGAGTCTTTTTCAAACATCAGGTAGAGGAGATTTTCGGTTCAGGCCTTTTTGTGGTGGGCGTATGTCTGTGCGTCACCGCGTTGCTCCTGCTTTTCGCCTATCTGACCGATATGAGATATGCCGCGCGGGCCGGCGGCGCCGGAAGGATGTGTGTGACTCCCGCCACAACGGGCAGGAATATAAGCTGGCTCGATGCTTTTATAATAGGTTGCGCGCAGGCCGTGGCCGTACTTCCCGGTTTAAGCCGATCCGGCACGACCATAGCCACCGGCATAATTCTCGGCGACAAAAGAAGCGAGGTCGCCTCTTTCTCATTTCTTATGGTTATTCTTCCGATACTCGGAGAGTGTCTGCTTGATGTGAAGGATATGATCGGCAATGGAGCCGGGACAGGAGAGACCGGAGCGCTCGCCCTGATCATAGGATTTGTATCGGCTTTTGCAGTCGGTTGTGCGGCATGCAAGTGGATGATAGAACTTGTAAAGAAAGGCAAGCTCGTATGGTTTGCCGTCTATTGTGTGGTTATGGGAATAATNNATGCTCTGGCAATAATTAATGAACGTAATGGATTTTATATCTGGAGAAATAATCGGAATAGACAAACCTCTCGGCTGGACTTCGTTTGATGCCGTCAAGCGTGTCAGGGGAGCCATCCAGCGCCGCCTCCATGTAAAGAAATTCAAGGTGGGTCATGCCGGCACTCTTGATCCGCTGGCTACGGGTGTGCTCATAATATGTACCGGCCGCGCCACCAGAAAGATCTCCGAGCTTCAGGAGGGAATGAAAGAATATGTGGCCGAGGTGACTCTCGGCGCGACAACGCCCAGTTTCGATCTCGAGACAGAGATTGACGCCACATATCCGCATGACCATATCTCCCGCGAATCGATCGAATGCGTGCTGCCTCAATTCACCGGAAAAGTGATGCAGGTGCCTCCCGTGTTTTCTGCGGTAAAGATCGACGGGAAACGGGCTTATTCTTTCGCAAGAAAGGGCAAGGATGTCGAACTGAAACCGAAGGAGCTTGAAATCCGCGAGATAGAGATCCTGAAGTTCGAGGCGCCTGTCGTGACATTGAGGATTCTTTGTTCCAAGGGAACCTATATACGTGCTTTGGCCAGAGATCTCGGTGCAGCGCTCGGATCCGGCGCCCATCTGACCGGATTGAGAAGGACAAGAGTGGGCGATGTGACCATCGACCGCTGCTGGTCGCTCGACGCGGCGCTTGAACATATCGCCAATGACGAGGTGACTTTCCCTGAAGAAACAAAATGACTGTCCGACAGGCGGTCCGGCAGACCANNTGTCGCTTGCTTTCTGAAATAATAATAACAGCTTCAAAACAAAATTAATAATGAAACTGTCTCAATTTAAATTTAAACTTCCCGAAGAACTGATCGCCCAGTATCCTTCAGAGAATCGCGACGAATGTCGTCTGATGGTGGTCAATGCCAAAACGGGCGAGATAAGTCATCACATTTTTAAAGAAATCATAGACTTTTTCGACGATGGAGATGTAATGGTTTTCAACGACACCAAGGTCTTCCCTGCGAGATTATATGGAAACAAGGA
>DAAV01000121.1:2709-9341 GCA_001701295.1 Bacteroidales bacterium H10 | reverse complement strand
GGATGTGCTTGTGGAGCCTGCACGCAAGATCCGCATAGGCAACAAGCTTTATTTCGGAGAGGACGAGTCGATGGTCGCGGAGGTGATCGACAACACTACTTCCCGCGGCCGTACGCTGCGATTCCTTTATGACGGTCCGCATGATGAGTTCAAGGATGCTCTTTACGCGCTTGGCGAGACACCGCTGCCCGAATATATAACACGTAAGGTGGTAGAGGACGATGCCGACCGTTATCAGTGTATATTCGCTGAGAAAGAGGGCGCGGTCATGGCTCCCGCAGCAGGTCTTCATTTCAGTCGTGAGCTGATGAAGCGTCTCGAGATCAAGGGTGTGGAACGTGGGTTCCTTACGCTTCATTCCGGTCGCGGCAATTACAAGGAGATAGATGTCGAGGATCTGACCAAACACCGCATGGACTCGGAGGAGATGTATGTCGACGAGGCGCTTGTGGATATGGTCAACAAGGCGAAAGATGACAACAAGCACGTATGTGCTGTCGGTACGTCAGTGATGCGCGGACTTGCGAGTGCTGTATGTATGAACGGCCACCTGATGACATATGAGGGCTGGACCAACAAATTCATATTTCCCCCTTATGACTTCACAGTGGCCGACTGCATGGTATCGAATTTCCATATGCCCTATAGCACCATGCTGATGATGGTGGCGGCTTTCGGAGGGTATGATATCGTGATGAAAGCCTATAATGAGGCGGTAAAAGAGAAATATGGATTCGGCGCCTATGGCGACGCCATGTTAATTCTTAAGTAAGTGATCAAAGTTAATCCTTAAGTAAGTTTGTCCGCACAGCCTCGGCTCTCTCTTCGTCATTGTCATAGTCTCTGGCGAGAATGTCGGGGAAAAAGAAGAGACGGAACACAAGAAACAAAACGGCAAGTTTTATGAGAATTATGGCCCACAGGTAACGTCCTATGGTCATTTCCCTGAATCCGTCGGCGTAAAGCCTCCATATTCTTCTTCCTATGCCGGGTTTATCTGAATTCATGCAGCAAATCTACTAAAATAAGCAGACGTTTACAAATGAAAATTGGTGTTTTCGGTAGAAAATACCAATTTTTTTGTGTCGTTATTGGTCAAATTAACTTAAAAACAGTAAAAATGTGTTGTAAAGCAGAAAAATTGTCATAAAAGCTTTGCCACACCCAAAAAAGTGTTTAACTTTGTAAACGAAAATAAACACACAAATAATTACTCAACTAATAATCACAAACCAAAAAAACGTTATGAAAAAAATTCTTACTCTTGCATTGGTAGCAGTAGCTTCGGTTTTCGGAGCAAGCGCAGGTGACGGTTACGTCGGTGGTTCAATCGGTTTTATGCACAACGAGACCAAAGGTTCCCAGACCAACGAGTTCACAATCCTTCCTGAAATCGGTTATAACTTCAACAGCCAGTGGGCTATCGGTACCACTATCGGTTATGATTACACGCATTGGTGCGGTTCCGACGAGAGTCTTCATCTCTTTGAGTTCAATCCCTATGCGCGTTTTACTTATTTCCGCACAAGCAATAACCTCGTGCAGCTTTTTGTAGACGGTGGCGCTGGTATTGGTCTTGGTTCATACGATTATGGCGATGACAGGGATTCNNACTGCCGTTACATGGAATATCGGCTTCCGTCCCGGTGTGGCATTCAACTTCACTGACAAATTCTCTGTAGTGGCCCACGTAGGTTTCCTCGGATACCAGGGTGCGAACAATGCCGCTTTCGATGCAGGTATGCCCCGCAAGGGCGGTATCTCGTTCGATACACGCGATCTCACACTCGGCTTCTACTTCAACTTCTAAATTTAAATAATTAAATTGTGACGGTGCCCATCCGAAAAGTTGGGTGCCGTTTTTCTATGTATATACTTAAGTTATTTCAGGATGAAATGATATTTTATTTATTGTTGTGGAAGTGCGGGTGATGCTCCAAGAGTTCGGCGCGCAGACGGGTGCGGTCGAGGTGCAGGTATATTTCTGTGGTGGCTATTGACTCATGTCCGAGCATCTCCTGTATGGCGCGAAGATTGGCACCCCCTTCAAGCAGATGGGTGGCGAATGAATGGCGTAGGGTATGAGGTGACACTTTTTTTGTTATTCCGGCTGCGGCCGCAAGATCGCGGATTATGTAGAAAACCATCACGCGCGTCAGAGGGGCGCCGCGACGGTTGAGAAAAAGAATGTCCGATCCTTCTTTTTTAATCGGCCCTGCATTTCTTATAGGAAGATATTCCTTTATGAGGTCAGACGCGACAGGAGAGAGCGGTACAAGTCTCTGTTTGTCTCCCTTCCCCTCCACAATCATGTATCCGTCATCGAAAGAAACGCGCGAAAGACGTAGATCCACCAGCTCGGAAACACGAAGTCCGCTCCCGTAAAGAGTCTCGATTATCGCGTGATTTCTCAGGCTTTCCGGTTTGTCGGGTGGGATGGCAAGAATCATGGCGTCGATTTCCTCGACGCTGAGAACATCAGGAAGAGTCCGGCCTATTTTAGGGGATTCCACTAGTTCAGAAGGATCGGATTGGATCTCGCCTTCCATCTTCATGAACTGGAAGAAACTTCTTATGCCCGCTATCATTCTCGCCTGGGAGCGTGCTGAGATTCCCATATCGTGTATCTCGCAAAGGAATGAAAGGATATCCTCCTGTTTTATATCAGTCAGTTCCACTGAGTGGGAACGTGTGTAGTCCAGAAGGTGCCCCACATCGACGAGATAGCCCTTCGCCGTATGTTCCGACAGTCCGCGTTCCAGCAGCAGATATCTTGAGAAATCCCTGGTTATTTCAGAATATGGTCTCAAGGTCAGATTATGACAGAGTAAGATACTTTCTGCATTCCCGGCCGGGATATCACTATAAGATTATGTGAACCATGCAACATCAGTCCTTCGCCGATTTCCTCAAAAAGTCTGTCTTTCCACCCATCGGGGGCGTTAAATATGGCTATGGCACGTCCCTGAGTCCTGATAAGAGACTTCAAAGTGTCGAGAGGTACGAAATCCGAAGTCGAACATACCAGCTTGCAGCGGGAGGCCTCCTGCACGGCGGAAGTAATTTTTATCTTCGAATTTGCCGCTTTCAATGCCGTAAGATACAGGCTTGAGTTCTCAGTACGCGGGATGAAGGCCGTGTCGGTTCTCAGGAATGCCGCGAGGCGCAGCAAAGTCGTTGCCATGCGTCGGGCGTGAGGCACCGCATTCGAGTCAATGGCATTGTCGATGTCGTCATATCCGTAATAAGCATACCTGCGTCCCGGTCTTACCACTTCCTTGACGACTGAATAAGCATACGGGGAGTGTACCCCGTATCCACGGGTATGCCGCCAACGTTTATATGACTCCGCTATCTGCCCCATCGTGTACGGCGTTGTCCGATTTATTTTTCTTTGTCAGAGTTGTCAGCTGCCATTCCGTCGCGTTCAGGATGCTGGCGGTTAAGACGTTTTACGAACTTCCATGTCCAGTATGCGAAAGCTGCGAGACATATCACGTATATCAGCACGACGGCAATGACTCCGAGGGTGTTGGTGACACGCAATGATTTCGGGTCGAAACGGAATACGATGTCATGAGTTCCGGGTCCGATCTTCAATGCGCGGAGCACGTAGTTGACACGTCCGATTTCGACGGGTTTTCCATCGACAGTGGCCTCCCAGCCCCAGGGGAAGAAGATCTCGCTGAAGACAGCGACACCTCCGTGCGAGCTTCGTGCCTTATACGTCAGCTTGTTTGGTGCATAAGAGGTTTCATAGATCGTGTCTCCCGGTGCCGGAGATGACGCATCTCCGAGAATATTGCGGAATTTTACGTCAGCGACTGCACGCGTGCGCGTGTCAAGTGAGTCGAGAGCCGCCATTTCATGATTCGCATCAGATACATAATCAATACCGGAAACCCACCAAGCGTTGCCCAATGCATCGGGATTGACCTCGTATTGATCGCCCGAAAGGATATATTTTGTATTGAGCATATTCAATACGCCCGTGTTGTTGCGATATATCTGGTGTTCGAGAAGATCGTTATAGCGTGTAAGTTTAGCGGCGTGGTATCCTCCGATTGTTTTGTGGAAATAAGATGAGCGCGCGCCTCCCATATCGGCTACGTCGATAACGCGGTAGTTCGATGTGTCGCGCAGGATGGCTTTGTCGGCCTCGGTCATTTTGAACGCCACTTCATTGTCAGCCGGTTCAGTGAAATTGTCGCTGTTGACATAGCGGTGTGCCACCGAATAGAGATCCGCAAGAGTAAGCAAAGAAAGAGTGAACACAAAGACGGACTGCTTTTTGAATACTCCCTTGAAATATAGAAATATCAGAAGGATTCCGAACAGAATGAACACCAAAGATCGTCCGCAGTCGGCGCTGACGAGAGAAAGCCGGATGTCGCGGATTCCGTTGATGACCCCGTAATAGGCCGGATTGGAGAAAGCTCCGGCCTCCTGAAGCTGCTTGAGTTCGGAAGCGGAATATGGATCTCCGAAAACGGAAGGCGAGATCCATCCTACAAGACAGATCAGAGCCCCGAGTCCGAAAACAGTATAGGATACCCAGGGATTGCGGCGGAATTCATCAGGATTCTCAAGCATCTTTTTGATACAAAGGGCAGCGAGGAGAGGTATGGTGAATTCTACGATCACCAGAATGCTTGATACGGCCCTGAATTTATTATAGGCCGGGAAATAATCTATAAAGAAATTTGTAAATGCCGGGAAATTATGTCCCCATGATAAAAGAATCGCGAGAACGGAGACGGCAAACAGAGCCCATTTCATGGGGGATCTAACCATGAAAAGCGCGAGAATCGCAAGAAGGAGAACGAAGGCCCCTACATATACCGGACCATTGGTCATGGGCTGGTCACCGAAGTACTGTGGGAACTGCCCGATAAACTGAAGTTCCTCCGGAGAGACACCCAGATCGTCCGCTTTATCGGTATAGGCAAGCGATTTTAATGTTATCTCGCCTGCTACGGGCTGGATTGTGGCGCCTCCCTTGACGTTGGGAATCAGCAATGTGAAGGTTTCATCCACGCCATAGCTCCAGGCGGTGATGGCGTTCCGGTCCATCCCTCCAGTGTCTCCTTTGCCTGATATTGTCAGATCGGTGGCTTTGCCTCTGACAGTCTCTTTCGCATACTCATACGAGTTGTAGAGACTTGCCGAATTCGCGGCCAGGGCAAGAGCGCCGGCCAGAATCGCGAGTCCCGTGGCGGAAAACCATTGCTTCAGTTTTTTGTCGCGGATTGCCGACCACAGCCATGCAAGCATCATGGCAAGAACCACAAACAGGAAATAATATGTCATCTGCGGATGATTGCTCTGCAACTGCAAAGCTCCGAAGAGAGCCGTGAGGGCCGTTCCGGCAAGATACTTGCGCCGGTACAGCAGAGCGATTCCGCCTATGGTCGGAGGTATATAGGCAAGCGTGACGAATTTCCATATATGTCCCGCTCCGATAAGAATGATGAAATAAGACGAGAAACCCCATGCAAGCGCGGCAAACAGCGATGTGTGCCATTTCATCCTCATGCAGAGGCACATGATGAAAAAGCCTGCCATCAGTGCGAACAGCAGATTGGCCGGGGCCGGCAATCCGAGCATATATACCTGCCCGATCCATGAGAGGAGGCTATTGGCGGGATATGACGGCGCGATCTGGAAATTGGGCATTCCTCCGAACAGAGAGTTTGTCCAACGGGTGGTCTCGCCGGTCGCTTCATGAAATGCCTTGCCTTCCTGACCGTTGGCAATGCCCTGCATTATATCGTGTTGCTGCAGGACATTGCCCTGCACATCATCAGGATAGAAAAAAACAATGGCCACTACAGCGAGAAACGCGGTGGCCAGAATATAAAATAAATATTTCTTTTTCATGGGGTATGGTATGTGAGGAGAGACGACACGTGACGTTATTTTCCGTCAGTCTTTGTGGTGTCGATGTGTATCTGACGGTTCATGCTCTGTTCGAGAGAGATGAGAGTCTCGGTTTCGGTGACTCCGGGCACGTGCTGTATGCGGTCGTTGAGGAGCTGCATGAGGTGCTGGTTGTCGTATGCGTACAGTTTGATAAGCATGGAGTAAGGTCCCGTTGTGAAATGACATTCCACTACTTCGGGAATCTTGCATAACTCGGCAGCAGCCTCGCGGTAGAGAGAACCTTTCTCAAGTTTGACACCGATGTAGGTGCATGTATTGTACCCGAGCTTGTGCGGGTTTACGATATATCCCGAACCGATAATCACTTTCATGTCAATAAGACGCTGTATGCGCTGGTGGATTGCGGCACGCGATACGCCACACTGCAAGGCGATGTCTTTTGAAGGAATCCTTGCGTTTTCCATCACTATGTTCAGGATTTTCTTGTCAAGAGTGTCAAGTTTTTCCATTATGGTTTCAAAATGTTTAGATTCGCCACAAAATTACTAAAAAAATCTTATATATGCAATAAAAATCAGACAAATTGCATGGAGAGAATTGACAGATGTCATTTTTGCAGTATTCTGGATCTTGCGAATGCGGCTGTGACGGCTGCTGTTATGAGTCCTATCGCGACGACCGGAAGGAGGGTGGCGAAAATATCGGCGCACTGGACTTCCACGGGGTATGCGGGCACTATCGCCGCATCT
>DAAV01000121.1:0-2672 GCA_001701295.1 Bacteroidales bacterium H10 | reverse complement strand
CCCGCCAAGCCGCCGGCCAGAGAGACGTAGATGCTTTCCCATGCGAATAGGCGGCCGATACGCCTCCGGGACATTCCGAGGGCCGAGAATGTGGAAAGCGCCTTTTCTTTTTCAAGCACGAGCATTGACAGTGACGATATGATGTTGAAGCTGGCAATGACGAGTATGAAGCCTAAAAGCATGAACGATACCCATTTCTCAATGGAGACCATGCGGAAATTCATCTCCTGCTGGCGGAGACGGTCTTTTACGATGAATTTGTCTCCGAGTTTCTGTCGTATGGCTTCCATCGCGCTCTCGGCATCGGTGCCGGGCAGAAGCTTTACTTCTATGGCGGAAGCCTCGGTTTCGTACTGCAGAAGTTTTCTTGCGAGCGAAAGGGGCATGATCAGTCCGTCATCGTCATATTGCGCCTGGTCCGTGCGGTAGATTCCTGCTGCGGTAAGCGAGTCGGTCATAAAGGAGAGTGCGGGATTGGCAAGATTCACGCGGCCATGACGGCGCGGAGCGAAAACGAGAATCGTGTCTCCCGGGCTCATGCCGAGCCGGGCCGCGATGCCGATGGCAGCGATTCCCTCCGTGGTCTTTCCGTCGGATAGGGAGTCCATATATCTGCCTCCCTCTTTGACGATCAGGTCACGGACGGATGTGACTTTCGGATATTCCGACGGGATGACACCCTTGACGGTGACGGGCATTTCCTGCGAATTGCATATGACGAGTGCGTTGTCCGACAGTGTCGGAGTGGCAAGCGCGATCCCTTTTATGCCGGCCACGAGAGTGGCGACATTTTCTGCGTCCGGGAATACTTTCCCGCTTGACGGTACGATCATGATGTCGGGCGACAATGTGTCGAGCCGGGAGGCTATGACCTGCCGGAAACCGTTGAAGACCGACAATACGCATATTATGGCCGCTGTCGCCACGGCCATGGCGCAGACGGACACCGCCGAAATTGTTCCGACGGCGCCATGAGTTTTTTTAGAAATGAGATACCGCCACGCAATGACGGCTGTCAGGTCAGTTTTCATTATGGCAGAAGTCTATTCTGTCTCGTCCGGTGTCTTGATTTCGTCATGAAGATGTGGATCAGAGGCCAGAAGACGGTCGATATTCTCGACGTAATCGAGAGAATCGTCAAGATAGAAACTCAGATCCGGACATTTTCTCAGGGTGCTTTTTACAGCCTGCGCGAGTTCGTAACGGCATGTCTTGCTCTGGCGCTTGATGTTTTCAAGTATTTCCGCAGATCTTTCAGGGGGAAATATGCTGAGGTAGACCTTGGCGATGCTGAGGTCGGGCGATACGCGCACGGCGCTGACCGAAACGATTACATTGCCGAGTGCGGCTGTCTGGCGACGAAAGATCTCACTTAATTCTTTTTGTATAAGTCTCGATATTTTTGCTTGACGTTTTCCTTCCATGATTTTTGAATTTTAATTGCTACATGTAGCTTTCCCTTTACTTTCTTAACGTGTGTGGAGCGGGTTTAGTTTGCGGATCAGGGTGAGCCCGTCGCGCAGAGGGACAATAACTTTCTCCACACGCGTGTCAGCGGCGACGAGATCGTTGAAGAGCCGTATTCCCGCTGTCTGCCGGTCGTTGAAATGGTCTGCTTCCACAACGTGCCCGTCCCAAAGGGTATTGTCGGCTATAATGTATCCTCCGGGCCGCAGTATCGGCAGGCATGCCTCGTAATAATCCGCATATCGGCGTTTGTCGGCGTCCATGAAGATGAGATCGAAAGACTCTGGCTGTTGTCCGGATGCGAATTCAAGCGCGTCTGCGATATGCAGTGCCACTTTGTGGCCGACCGGAGAGTCGTCGAGCGCTTTTCTTATGAAATCTTCCAGCTCGTCGTCGGCCTCTACGGTGTGGATCATGGCGCCTTCTTCCAGAGCTTCGGCCATGCAGAGGGCCGAATAACCGGAAAAAGTGCCCAGTTCTAGAACGAGTTTCGGCCTGATCATGGAGACGAGCATTTTGAGAAGCCGGCCCTGAAGGTGTCCCGAACACATGCGTCCGTTTATAAGATGGATATTGGTGGCCCGTTCGAGCCTGTGAAGATTTTCAGGCTCCGGGTCTATATGCTGTTCTACGTATTTCTGCAGTTCGGGCGTCATTTCAGTTTTCGGATTGCGTTTCGGTGTTGTTGGCGATTCTGATGAGATGCAGGAGTGCAAGAGCGTAGCCGTCTCTGCCGCATCCTGCTATCACTCCTCTGGCGGCCCTGGCCGTGACGGACGTCTGGCGGAATTCCTCCCGGGAATGGATATTCGATATGTGTACCTCTATCACCGGAATGGGGACGGATTCTATCGCGTCGGCTATCGCCAGGGAATAGTGGGCGTAAGCCCCGGGATTTATTATGATGCCGCCTGTGTTCTCGTCAAATCCTAAACGCTGGATGGCGTCGATTATCTCTCCCTCGGAGTTCGACTGAAAATATAAGATTTCATAGTCTTTAAAGTCCGAACGTATTTCAGACAGGGTATCCTCGAATGTCTTGTCGCCATAGATGTCGGGCAGACGTCGTCCGAGAATATTCAGATTCGGCCCATTTATGATAATGTATTTCATGTCGGCTCTTTTGACTGGATAATTGAGTTTGTCTGAAGAGAGGGATGAATAACGAAAAAAGAGCAACAGGAAACCTAAGTTTACTCTGTTGC
>DAAV01000158.1:39049-41917 GCA_001701295.1 Bacteroidales bacterium H10 | reverse complement strand
AAACATGCCGTTTCGCAATTGAAACGGCATGTTTTTTTATATGATTATGAAGACCGTCAGAAAACATTGGCGATCTTTATAAGGCACAATAAAGAGAGGGTTTGCACGTTTCTCTCAAAGGCATGAAACACTTTATAAACAATACATTAACAACATCAAGACTCATACTGACAATCAGTCTCATACTGCTATGCGGCTGTTCTTTATATGCACAAAACAGGCGGGCCTTTCTGATCGGCATATCCGACTATCAATCCTATTCGGGCAATACTAATAAGGGGTGGAACAACATTCACGGGAGCAATGATATAACTTTGCTTACCCCTACATTAAAGAAGCATGGATTTAAAGTGGGTACGCTGACAAACATTCATGCAACTGCAAAAAACATTCGTCAACAACTTTCCGAATTCATAACTTCATGCGGGAAAGGAGATGTTGTTTATCTCCACTTCTCCTGTCATGGGCAACCCGTGGAGGATTTGGACGGAGATGAAGATGATGGCTGGGATGAGGCAATAATTCCTATTGACGCACAGAAAACATATGTGAAGGAAATATACAAGGGAGAGAATCACATTACAGATGATGAACTCAACCGTTTCTTTCGAAAAATACGCACTAAAATTGGCAAAAAGGGATACTTGACTGTAGTTATTGATGCCTGCCACGCAGGGACATCATATCGCGGAGATGAAAATGAGGACTCAGTAGTCACCCGAGGCACAAACGACGGTTTTTCCGAACGCGGAATTAAATTTGTTCCTAAGATTGATAAAAGGAGTCGAATCCACGTTGAAAGATCCAATACAATGAGTGATATATGCGTGATAGAAGCTTGTCGCTCTTATCAAACAAACAACGAGATAAAATATAACGATAAATATTACGGTCCTCTGTCGTATTATATAAATAAAGTGTTGCAATCTAAAAAACAAATTATATGGCGCGGCCGATGGTTTGAAGAAGTTATAACATTGATGGCAAAAGACCNNGATTCGGCAGAATCCCGTTATTGAGACAAGCGAATAATTAATACCTTAGCTATAGAAATGGCTGCTAAATATTCGAATACTGCATTAGATGCATTCATTAAATCTCACAGAGACAGGACTATTTCCTATCTCCAACGAAACTATTCTATCTCCAAAGTTGATTGCGAAGATATCTTTCAGGATTCATTTATAATATTATATCGCAACGCACAAGATGGGAAACTCGATCATTTGACCTCCTCGGTTTCTACATATTTCATGGCTATATGTATAAACAAAACTTTGGAATTACTACGTAAGAACGGCAAATACGTTCATACATCTCTGGATAGTAACGAATTCTCGTCTGATATGTTTCTTGAGAATAAGATTAACAAGATTCTGTCATTTGATGACGATGAAACTTCAACTGAGCAAAAAGAAGCTCTTGTCAGAGATATCGTAAAAGACCTGCCCTCTCCATGCAATGAACTGTTATGGGGATTCTATAGAGATGGACTTTCAATGACAGAATTAGCCAAACGATATGGTTATTCCAATGAAAACAGTGCTAAAGTAACCAAACACCGCTGCTGTGAAAAATTCAGAAAACGGTTCTCCAAAATGCTTAACAATCTACTTATAAAGTAATTATCATGGACCACAACATACATTCGTCATTAGAGCGTGATGAACTCATTTCACGGTATTTAAAAGGAGAAATGGACTCCGAGGAAGAAGCTCGATTTCTGTCGCATATTGAATCGGATGAACAGTTAAGACAAGATGCTATTGATCAGGCACTTCTTGTCAAGGGTATGTACCAGGTTGATCAAGAACTTATTCAGACACTGAAAGAGGCATCTGTTTCAGAAATAAATTCATTAATACGCCCTCGAAAACATATATTCAGGAAACCTGTCACATGGATGTGTATGGCAGCCTCTGTCATGTTACTTATTTTTGCCGGATACAAGGGATATGATTATTATGACACCACCCGGCTGGGTATGAAATACGCCCAAACTTTTCCAATGGAAACATTATCCCGTGGCGATTCTGACAATGATGTAGAATTGGAACTTCATACTTTGTTTGACAATGTTGTGGAACGTAAAGATCTGACCGCAACAACGGAACGATTGGCAGAATTGTGGGAACTCGCAAATCAAGACACCTATAATGATTATACTGTCTATGCGCCCTATATCGGATGGTATCTTGCTATCGGCTATCTTGAAGACTACGAAAAGGATAAAGCAATCATAATCTTAAAACAGATGGATTATAAGAATAATTATCCGACTGCGATATCCGAAGAAATAAAAACAATATTGCTAAATATTATATGAAAACACTCTGCAAAATACTAATTTGCTTCTGCATTATTATTTCTGAAAATTTTGAAATGCAGGCAAATGCACCACAAAATGAAAACAATTTCATCGACACCTTATCGTATAATTCCCTCCAGAAATGTTATGATCTATACTTACAAGGCGTCAATTCAGAAGCAGCAAAAGATACTGACAAGGCAGAATATTATTATGACCAATATCTATCACAAAATTTCAAACATGAAATTTTAAACGATATAGAAATCGATATCTTAGCTCGATATATTGGCATCTCTAACTCAAGAGATGATTGGGAAAAAGTATGTGATTTAGGTTCGCGACTAATCCATTTAGAACAAAAAACTCAAGAAAAATATAAAAATACCGCTTGGATGTATTTAATGTATGTTTATTCTCTCAATATGCTTAATAAAAGCGACAATATCGAAAAAATCATCGATATGGGGCTGCATTATGTAGACATTACATACAAACCTACAGATAAGGAATATTATGAACTGAGATTTCAACATATAATTGCAAAACTTAATAAAGAA
>DAAV01000158.1:21780-39025 GCA_001701295.1 Bacteroidales bacterium H10 | reverse complement strand
CGACTCTATTGGGCAGCACGTAGTTGATGACGAGATTTACAAAACAACACAGGTTTTATCAAAACATACTGAAACCGACACACTTAAAGAGAAAAAAGATTTTGTTGAAGAATTCAGGCATAACGTTGTATCCGCAGGGATATGGACCGGAGCACTAAGTTATAACGAAACCATTGATCTATGGCATTCTATAATTAATTCTGCTCAAATATTTTTAAATGATTCGTATTTTGATATAAATGACGCTCAAGAAGAAGATATTTGGACAAATCTTATAGCTTGGTATGGAGTATTAGTTAACGGCTTTGGAAGAGGACTTGCCTTACCTGACAGAGCTGAACAAGCTTATAATTACGTTTTAACGTGTAAAAACTTTCTTGATTGGCATACAAATCGGATAGACAAAAAAGAGATCAAATGGGAACAAATCAAAAGATGTGTGGCTGATGAAGAAATTGCAATTGAGATGATACCGCATTCCAACGAAGCGATAATTATTTCTCATCAATTTGACAAACCTCAAATCATTGAAATAGATTCATTAATTTATAATCGAATATTAGAGTACGACAATAATGACCCACTGGCAATTAATAACTTTTACAGTCCAGGCAACCCGCTGTCTGATTTAATTAATATAATCGAACCTTATTTAAAAGGAAAAAAACGTTTATTCATATCAGGTTCCAACCGTCTTGCACAATTTAATTGGGGAGCCATTCCATATAAGGGTAAAACTTTAGATGATTTATACGACATTGTGCCCATGCTTTCTACAGCTGACATTATTTCATATAAATCACGAAAGAAAAACGACCTGAATGTTAATTCGGTTATTCTGTACGGAGGTATGGACTATGAAAAGAGTGCCCCCTCAGATAATAAGAATACTAATAATGAATCTCATTGGATTTATCTTTCTAATGTACCGGATANNGGGATACAATTTGCTCCCCCACACCCAAGCAGAAGTCGATAGCATTGCGTCATTATGCAATAGATATAATACTAATTATCAGAAATTTTGTGGACAAGATGCAAATGAATTGAATATTAAAAAATCTCACTACCAGAATTCTTCCATACTACATATAGCGACTCATTCATTTCTATTACCGAGTTACTCTTTTAAAGATCTGTCTCGGCTTTCTAATGAAAATCAGACATCAAGATTAGGNNGGTAATGAGTCTCTAAAAGGTGAAACTGCAAAAAGTGAAGACGAAATCTTAACAGCGAAAGAAATATCTCAATTAGATTTAGCCAATATTGAATTAGTCGTTTTATCAGCTTGTTCCAGTGGCCTTGGAGATCTAAACAATATTAATGGTTTAACATATGGCCTATCAAATGCATTTAGAACTGCCGGTGTTGGCCAAATTATGTTATCACTTTGGGATATACCTGATTACACCACTTCATTGTTGATGTATAAATTTTATGAGAGTCTTTTACAAGGAAATAATCCCAGAGAAAGTTTAAAATTAGCCCAAAATTACCTGATTTCATTAGGCTATAAGGATCCCTATTATTGGGCGGCATTTGTAATTATGGATTGATTTTCATTAGTGCCCACTGATATAAATGAAGTTGTATAAACTTCAATGTATACAAATAGAGAATCTTCAAAAATTGCATAAAATTTTTGAAGATTTTTTTGTTAACCTCCCTACTGTAATATTCATTAAGTAATGAACAATTTAAAATTTTATAATTATGGAACAAGCATTTTTCTTCATTATTGCTATAACNNTATTGCTATTTCTCTGGCCCTTTTAGTAGGGAAATGGGGAAGCACACGTAAAATCGGATTTGGCTGGGCATTCGGCCTTTCTTTATTCAATATAATCATTGGAATAATAGCTGTCGCATGTTCCAAGAAAAAAGATGAGGAGGAAAATAATACTCAAGACTCTGAGAAATGAAAAAGGCAGGCTGGATATGTTTAATAATCGGAGTTATAAGCTTCTTCGGTGCGGTTGTGAAAGGGAATAGTGCTACGGGTCCTCTATTTTGGACAGGTCTTGGTGTGTTTCTTCTTTATAGAGCCAACAATAAAAAATCAGAACAAGAAGATCATATCCCTACTCAGGATAAGAGTACTTGTCAATCGAAAAATAAAGTCGAAAAAACCGCCATGTTGCAGGAGACTATTCCTCATCAAATACAAAAGGTAGAAACTAATCCTCAAAATATTTCGAATCAAGAATTAGAAAGTCTTGAGGAGATCCAGTCTCAAATGACTCTTCTGCAACGGGAGGCGGCGATGTGCCTTGTATCATTCTTTTGCGGATATAGGGATAATGTTATGGACGAAGTTCCTGTGTATATATTAAAGCAATCGGCAGTCTTTTTCGGTCTTCCGGATTCTCCTGCGTTTTTGTCTAAAATAATGTCAAAATATACAGATGCGGACGCACTTGTAGATATCGTATTATCCATACAAACGGTTAAGGCCAAAGAGTTTCTGTTGCTGACCTGTTATGACCTGATCAAATCAACAAATAAACAGGAGGCATATGATCTCTTATACAATATAGCCTCAGATATGGGTTATAACCGAACGAAGATGACAGAATTAATAGAGTTATATCAATAAGTAACGAACTATTCAAAATTATTTTATACTGATCGGTCTGATTATTTCGACCAATTACTTAAACAACATAGATTATGCATTCTACATCAAGNNTCTCTCCATCATATCAAAAGAATGATCCGTCAGAAGGATCAGCCACACATAACTCTGAAAACAGAAACATAGAAGATGTCATCCAAGAATATTTTGACAAAAGAAAATGGAAGTATCACATGTACACCGATGAAAATTCGACAATAAGGTTCAAACTTGGTTTTACTGCCAACAATGAGAAAGTATTTTTGGATGTCAATATTTTCCCACATAATAAAATATATGAAATCAATTGTCACTCTGAAACCAAATTGCCACAGGAGTTGGTTTATCGAGGGATAGCAGCAATTAACAATTACAATTTATCTGCAAGAGTTGTCAGCGGGTGTGTCAGTCCGAACGGAGACATTATCTTTTGGCTTGGAAGAAACATAGATGGCAACACCTTCTCTGAAGAAGCCTTTGCAATAGATTTTGAGATGGTTATAAGAGAAACCGATTATGAAACCGCACAAATATACAAACAATCACATATTAATAATACTGAACTTCCGGCTTTAAATTGATAGATATCCGAATGAAAGCAGATACTAATCATGGAATTGTCCTTGCTCTATACATGACAATAATCCTCTTCGGTTCAACCTCTTGTAAAAGAGAGCAACCTATTCTAAGAACCCCCAAAGGCCCCCTTTCTGAACGAAATATAGACTCTCTTAAGATTAAACCGCCGTCACGGCCCAATATAGGTGATCAGCTTGGGCAAGATACCATTGTCGGAAACTTCACAGGACTTGGAATTGATTCTATCTGGGTTGTAGAAAGAATGGACACACTTGAAGGCGGGGTAATCGAGTATAACTACCACACTGAATCAAACAATCCGCTATTACCGTCTGTAGAGTTATATGGACGATCTTCCCGATGCGCATTTATTGTTAATGAAGGAGACATTAATGGAGATGGAAAAGATGAATGGGGATGGATGAGAGGGGCCTTCAGATCTTATGCAAATATCGAATATCATCTGTTGAATTTCAATAATGACAATTGGCTGGAGTGTGTAATAGATCAATCTGCCGACACTCGAAATGCCGATATTGACATTGTAAGTAAGGGCCCAAAGCGAGGTTCTATAATCGTATCGTTTCTTTATTGGAATGAAAACCTTCCGGATATGACGGTAGGATACGATACTATATTTAATCCTTTTTGCGATGAGGTTCTACTTTATGAAAAACCGTGATATACGCAACGCAATCAGGGCATTTGCCGATTTACGGCAAATGCCCTGATTGTAATATATGTGAACAAAATCTGTGGTCGGCCGCCGGCCTCACGCGTATTCTCCGACGACTGAATCGATGCTGTCTTCATCGGTCTTCCAAGTTCCGTCCGGATCCATCTCGATGAAATCCATTATATCGTAGACGTCGACGGAATCGGGCAGGTCTTCGGTCTCTTCTTCCTCTGCAAGCCCGACTGCTCCGGAAACCGTATCGACCGTGAGCATCGCGTCATCCCATGCCTCTGTGGCTGACACATATTCACTGACCGCAGCCTGAATGGCTTTCTTAAGATCTTCGGTGTTCATGATCAGTCACGGTTGCCTCCGAAGATGCGGAGAAGGTAGAGGAAGAGATTGATGAAGTCAAGGTACAGATTGAGCGCGCCGATGGTGGCGAGTTTATCGGCAAGCGACGGCTCGAGGTTTGCCTGTGCGAGACGCTTGATCTGCTGGGTATCCCACGCCGTGAGGCCTACGAATATGAGCACGCCCGCGATAGATATGATCCACTCGAATGTGCTGTTTGCCCAGAAGATATTCACTACCGACGCTATGATCAGACCGATAAGGGCCATAAAGAGGAAAGATCCCATCTTTGTCAGATCACTCTTAGTGAAGTAACCATAGACCGACATCGCACCGAATGTTCCGGCTGTGATGAAGAATGTGTATACTATCGATCCGAGTCTGTAGACAAGGAAGATCGGAGCAAGCGACGTACCCATCAGCGCGGCGAAAAGGATGAAACATCCGATGACGGCACCCGATGACATTTTCTGCATTCGCGCAGGGAGAATCCATGCCATGGCTATCATGGCTATGAACATGCCCCAGTATACGAAGCGGTTGATAATAAAGAACTGAAGCAGCGAAGGGCTGCTTGCCACTCCAAGGGCACAGAATGCCGAGACAAGCAGTCCGATGAACATGCGTACATATACACGCTTCATGACTGCATTAGTCTGTTCCTTTACGCTGACTCCGCTGCCGTAATAGGGAGGGGGAGTCACATTGTGATTGTTGTAATCCATATTTATATCTGTTTAACCGGATAAATAATCGTGGTTTGTTATGTTAGACAGAATATGCTGTCGTCTGTTTAATTCCTGCAAATTCCGCGCCAATATATTTCCACTATAGTAACGTGAATTATATGTTTTATGTTTTTATGCGCTGTCATACAAGGCGGATAAATGTGAGCAGCCGGGCCGCGGTACCGTTGTCACGCCGCCATGAAGGAAGCCCCGGGGTAGAGAACGTACAGAACCGTGACCGAGTGATATTCCGCTCCGGAACTCCGGCACGTAAAAGACGCGTCACGTTGACTTCCTGAAGATCGATATTTCTTTCGGCGGAAATGCATGGGCCGAAGCCGGCGTCACGGAACCGGTCGGCAAGTTTGGGACTCACCTCATAGCATTCGCCGCAAATGGATGGTCCGAACGCGGCAAGTATCCGTTCCGGATCCGCGCCCCCGGCACACAATATGTCAAGAGTATCGGAGAGGATACCTCCGAACGAACCTTTCCAGCCTGCATGTACGGCCGCGACAGCCCTTATGTCGGGAGCATACAGCAGCACAGGCACACAGTCGGCCGTACGCACACCTATTCTGAGACCCGGACAAAAAGACACAAGAGCGTCCGTTTCCGGAAAAACACCGATGTCACTTTCTCTACGCACTATCCCGACATTACAGGTGTGCGTCTGGCAGGGTATGAGAACAGGAAGCGGGAATGCTGACACTTCCGGCCACACTCCCGCTTCTATTCCTTCTGCCTTGAATTCAAGAAACTCCATTACATGCGTTCAGGCATTTCGATGCCGAGAAGCGACATCGCGGCACGCAGCGTACGCGCCACAACCCATGAGATCAGCAAGCGCTGTCCGCGCACATCGGCGCTCTCCTCGCGAAGTATGGAATAGTCATGATAGAACTGATTGTATTCCTTGGCGAGATCATAGGCATAGTTGGCGACAAGCGCCGGGGAGAAATTGCGTCCGGCATCGGCCACGACATTGCGGAAATCATCTATCTTGCGGATAAGCACGGCCTCCTTCTCGTTGGGGATTCCCGCCGGAGTGGCCATAGGATCGAATCCCTCGGCCTTGCGGAGGACAGAACGTATACGCGCGTATGTGTACTGGATGAAAGGTCCGGTATTGCCGTTGAAGTCAATCGATTCCTTGGGATTGAAAAGCATGTTTTTGCGCGGATCGACCTTCAGCAGGAAGTATTTGAGCGCGCCGAGTCCGACCATACGCGACACTTCCGCCGCCTCTTCGGGCGACATGTCGGCAAACCGCTCTGCGCTCATCTCGGCAGCCGAACCGATCATAGTGTCAATCAGATCGTCCGCATCGACAACCGTACCTTCACGCGATTTCATCTTGCCTTCTGGAAGCTCGACCATACCGTAGGAGAAATGGGTCAGATCCTTGCCCCATTTGAAGCCGAGACGGTCAAGAAGCAGGGAGAGAACCTGGAAATGATAGTTCTGCTCGTTACCGACCACATAAATCATCTTGTCGATCGGATAATCCTGATAACGAAGTTTGGCCGTGCCGATATCCTGCGTCATATAGACAGAAGTGCCGTCGGCACGCAGGAGAAGCTTGTGGTCGAGACCATCGGAAGTCAGATCGGCCCATACGGAGCCGTCTTCCTTACGATACATCATGCCGGACTCAAGACCTTTCAGCACGAGATCCTTGCCCTCGAGATATGTATCGGACTCATAATATATTTTGTCGAACGAAACACCGAGACGGCGGTAGGTCTCGTCAAAGCCGGCGTATACCCATGAATTCATTTTCTCCCAGAGCGCACGTACCTCGGGGTCGCCCTGCTCCCATTTGCGCAGCATCTCGCGGGCCTCCGCCATGAGCGGTGATTTCTCTTTGGCCTCCTCCTCGGTGAGGTTGCCGGTTTCCATGAGCTGTTTTACCTCATCCTTGAAATGCTTGTCGAAAGCCACATAGAAATCTCCGATGAGATGGTCGCCTTTCTTGCCGGCAGATTCGGGAGTCGCTCCGTCGCCCCATTTCTGCCATGCGAGCATAGACTTGCAGATATGGATTCCACGGTCATTGACAATATTTGTCTTTACCACCTTATGACCATTTGCCTCGAGAATGCACGCGAGCGAATAACCGAGAAGATTATTGCGCACGTGGCCGAGGTGAAGCGGCTTATTGGTATTGGGCGACGAATATTCGACCATGACAAGATCGGAATTCTCATCGGCCTTGCGGATACCGAAATCCGGATCAGCAGCTATGTCGTGAAGAAGGTCAAGCCAGTAATGCTTGCTTATCGACAGATTGAGGAAGCCCTTGACCGCATTGAATTTTTCGACGGCAGCGATGTTGTCGACCATACACTGCCCTATCTCATTGGCCGTGGCCTCCGGAGCCTTGCGCGACATCTTGAGCACCGGAAACACGACCACCGTCATGTCTCCTTCAAATTCTTTCTTGGTAGCCGAAGGCATAAGCGTCTTCGCATCGATATCCGCGCCATAGAGCGCCTTGACCGCATCGGCCGCACCCTGCGCTATAATGTTTTCTATTGCCATTTAAAGTATATATTCGTTGCTAAGTAACTTAATAAAACGCAAATTTACGAAAATTTCCGCAAAACTCCCAATGTGTTATCCGCGAGATGCAAAAAGCGCCGGATGCCATGCAACCGACGCCTTGTGATCTGTCTGTAGTGTGTCTTATTTGCCGAGAGTATCAGCTGGTTTAAACTTGACAACCTTGCGGGCAGCGATAGTGATTTTCTCCTTCGTCTGAGGATTGATACCGGTGCGTTCCGGTTTCTCTACAACTGCGAATGTACCGAAACCGATCAGCTGAACCTTATCTTCATTGGCCAGAGCCTGGCTGATTGACTCGAGAACTGCGTCAAGGGCTTTCTTGGCGTCTACTTTGTTGAGCGAGGCCTTGGCGGCGATCTCGTTTACTAAATCTGTCTTGTTCATAATTCAGAATTTTTATGTGTTTCTATTAGCTCTATTCGTGCTGTACCGTTCGGAAGAATCCAAATACTGCACAAATATAACGCTTTCTCCTTAATTAACAAACATTTTCGTCTGTTTTTATAAAAAAAGTTAAATATTTATCGTTTTTCTTTCTTCCAGCAGGGTTTTCACCCATAATATTATGCGTTTACCCCTCCCGTAAGATATATCGCCGGGAGTAGCACACACACTTATCGGCATTTTCTACGTTAATGGAAATATACAGCTGTAAAAACTTTATCTATGAATTTAGGAACTACATGGCGCGGCATGCCGCCCGTGACCAAAAACCTGATAATAATCAATGTCCTTCTCTGGCTTGTCGAAATGGTCTTTCCCCGTTTCGGCATAATCATGGTCGACAAACTCGGGCTCCATCTTGTGGGCGCCGATTTCTTCAACCCGATACAGATCATCACCTACATGTTTCTGCATGATTCGGGAAATATCCTTCATATTCTGTTCAATATGTTCACGCTGTGGATGTTCGGACGCATTCTGGAAGAGGTGTGGGGATCGAAACGGTTCTTTATGTTCTACATGGTATGCGGCATAGGGGCGGCTTTCGTTCAGGAGGCCGTATGGCTGCTGAGCTGGAAACATGAGTACATTTCAGAGATCGCCAAGCTCAACGGGCTGACTTACCAGCATATGGCGGAAATAGTGAAACAGGCCACTGCCGCAGGCGATCCCGACTTCGTGTCGGCTATCGCCAAAATGAAAGACAGCATGGTAACTATCGGCGCCTCTGGCGCCATATTCGGCCTGCTGCTCGGATTCGCAATGACATTTCCCAACATGCCGCTGTATCTGTTCTTCCTTCCCATACCGATAAAGGCTAAATATATGGTTATCGGTTATGCGGTGATCGAGTTCTTCCTCGGTGTGAACGGAGGAGGAACCATCGCCCACTTCGCGCACCTCGGCGGAATGCTGTTCGGTCTGATAATACTGCTATATTGGAAAAAGAAAGGAATGTTGCGAGGAAATGGTTTTTATTGATCGTTTTTCAAGATTCTGCGGAGGAAGCCGCACGCTTGCGTGGCTTCTGACTGTCAATGTCGCGACAGCCCTCCTGCTCTGGCTTTCGGGCGCGGTTATAATGCTGTGTGGCGGCGACAGCTCTTTGCTCTATACACTGACAGCCCTTCCGTCAGACCCATTGACATTCGCCACGCATCCCTGGACTCTCGTGACATATATGGTGGCGCACTTCGCACCGCTGCATATGCTTTTCAACATGCTTTGGCTTTACTGGTTCGGAATGATGTTTGCCGATTCCGGCCGCGACAGAGCATTGCAATGGCTATATGCGGGAGCGGGCATCGCCGGAGGTGTGTTATATCTTGCCGCATCGGTCATATCGGGACACGCCCCGGGAACCTATCTGACCGGCGCTTCAGCCGCAGTTCTCGGAGTGATGACCGCAACCGCCATGCTCATGCCGTCGCGCAGTATCGGTCTCTTTCTCTTCGGCGAGGTAAAGCTGAAGTGGGTGGCGACCGGATGCATAGCGCTCACTCTGCTTGGTTCATGGGGAGCGGGAATACCTCCGCAGGTAGCCCATATCGGAGGAATACTGTATGGCATCGGATGGGTGCTTGTGAAAAGAGGGTTTACCGATCTGAACCGCGTCACGGTGAGGAAACCTTCATACACGAAAAGCCACATACATCCGCACAAGGTGAACACAAAGCGGACAATCAAGGCTATGAACCGCATGACCGACGATCACGAACGGCTCGACCCGCTTCTTGACAAGATAAGAATATCGGGTTATGACTCATTGACAGCAAGGGAGAAAACCGAACTCAACCACATCTCTGCACGCATAGAACCATAACCTCCGGCATATTGTTGAACCCAAAACAGAATACGGCACCCACCGACCGGAATTCCACTTAACCAATCTATCTGAGATATGTTTTTACCACTCGTAAAACCGATAGTACGCACAGCATTTCTTATAGTATCGCTGATAATATACGGCCTCACGATCTTCGCGGCCTACGGAGGACGGTTCAACCCCGACTTTTTCACTTTCCCGGCCGTGCTTACACTGGCTCTGCCGTGGCTCGCCATAGCGTCGCTCGTGATAACGATAGCATGGTTCGCCTGCGGGCACATCTTCGCCGGCGGAATAGGCGTCGTGGCAATTATCGCCTCATGGGGGCCTATATCGACTGTCAGTCCTCTGCACAGTTCCCAGAATCCGACGCCCGGAGCCAAGACCTTCACCCTGATGACCTACAACACTCTTCACTGCGAGGATGTGGAAAATAAAAGCGGCTCGGGCAACCGTACGCTCGAATATATAATAAATTCAGGAGTCGACATAGTGTGCGTTCAGGAATGGATAAAGTTTGACGACAAGGAAATTCCCAATTTCAGCAAGCTTGAAGACAGATTCCGCAAGGCATATCCTTACGTGGCGGGAGATCCGTCGCTCGACATGAAAGTATTCTCGAAATATCCGGTAATATTCGAGAAAGGATACAACTATATAGACGGAGACTTCGACCCGAAACGCTATACATTCTATAAGATAGACATCAACGGCACGAAACTGACTGTGATCAATGTGCATCTGTCATCGTTCAACCTGCGGGGAGACGAATGCAATGTGGTGACCGATCTGAAATCCGTAAAAGGTGCCAAAAACAGTCTGAACGAACTGAAAGGAAGCATCCGCAAAAAGATGACGTCAGCGTTCAAGAAACGCAAACATGACGTAAAGATACTGCGCGAGACAATCGACAGGATGAAAGGCCCCATGATCATATGCGGAGACTTCAACGATGTTCCGGAATCGTATGCCTACCGTCTGCTCAAGGGCGAGGATCTCAAGGACGCATATGTCGAGACCGGATTCGGACCGCTCGTCACATATAACCTGCACGCCTATTGGTTTCATCTGGACCAGATATTCTATCGTGGACCCCTGCGGGCACTCAGCGTAGAAAAAGGCAAACTCAAATCCAGCGACCACTACCCTCTCATCGCCGAATTCGAGTTTACGGAATAAGGCAGCTTCTCCGGACATTCATTTTTACATATTCTCTCTGCCAATTTCCAGACATTTTAAAATCAGGGCTGACACCTCCAAGCGGTATCAGCCCTGAACACATTTATTTTACTTTTATCATATAACCTGTCAATCGACGGAAAAAACAATCATTTTAATTTTATGGGACGCCATAAATTCCAACGGGGGACATCAACGTATGACAATCTTTTCGGACTTTCCGTCGGTCTGGCGGATATAGATACCCGGGACAGCCGTCGCGGGATCCACCGGCAGCCCTGAAATCGTAAACCATTGCTCAGGCTGAGGCGAACCGGAAGATCTAATCTCGCCGATACCGCTGTAAAGATCGTTGTAGGTCGATGTCATCGGATTGTTGAACACAGTATAGTTTACGGTAATGTTTGCCGCGCCGTTTTCGCCAAAAGGTTTCCCGATACTGAATTTTCCACCGGAATATACGGCTTCTTCACCTTCGATCACAACCGATGTGACCTTGACACCGGCTACCTGCGGTGTAATCTTTACATAGCCCTCGGCAGGATGAGTCTCATAGGAATACATTTCAACGACTTCCGACTCAGTCAGATTCTCATAGAGATCCGCGGCCTGTCCCGGCACATAGACGGTACGCCAGCCGTTCCCGATCCTGACACCGCCGTTTACAGACGATATATAAAGCGATGCCACGCCGGGACATTCCTCCTGCTCTTCGAGATAAAGTATTTTGGGGTTGTTGACAACAATCTGGGGAGACTCTGTCACAAAATCCACAGTGTGATACTGCACCGTCGAACCATTGTCGGGAAAATAGAGACGCACAAGATTCGGACAATCCGAGAATGCACTCCACGACCACCACTCGACGCCCATCATATTCAGGGCCACAAGTCCGGAGCGAGCAAAGGCGTCTTCGTAGATGCGGGTCGTCGTATCTTTCAGATAGACCCGTTCCAGATTACGGCAATCGGCGAAACAACCGCGGGGCACTGCATTTTTCCCCGTAGGCCAATGCACCTCTTTCAGCCCGCTGCCGGCAAATATAAAGCCTTGAGTCGTGTCAATCTCGCGGATACTGCTGAATGAAAACGAAGTGAGGCTCTCGCAACCGGCAAACTCGCGGTAGCCGAGACTTGATATCTTCATCTTCGAAGTGAGCGGGAATGCCGTAAGGCTCTTGCAATTCTCGAATGCTTTGGCCACTATATCGATATTCTTCGTCGACTCGGAAAAAGTAATGGTCTTCAGCGACTCGCACCCGCGGAATGCGCATGTCTGAATTCTTAGTCCCCCCTCTGCGTTTGCACCGAGAATTATGGACTCAAGGTTCCGGCATCCCATGAATGCGCCTTCCCATATGAGCCACGGGGCATCGCCTTCATATGTCACCCGCCTGACCTCGGAGTCAAGAAACATATATGATCCGGCTGACTGAGATGACAGTGCAGCGGGGATGACCACCTCATCGACCTGAGAGTTGCAGAAGACACCCCCGGCCATATAAGAGACACCCGACGGAACTGTGTATTTGGTGTAGCGCCGTCCCGGACAGAGTCCTTCGAGCATCGAGCCGTAGAAAATCGCGCCGTCCGAGTCCGTATGGTATTCCGAAGAGTTGGTACAATCAACGGTCTCTATGCTCCGGTTATTGTATTGCCAGCATGTGCGCAACATCTGTTCGCCCACAAGAACAAGCTTTTTGAGGTGAGTATTGGCGGCAAAGGCTCCGAATGATATGGAAGAAATTGGACTCGGCACCACGTAGCTTGTCGCCTTGGCACCCGAGGGATAACGAACGAGACGCGGACCGCCGGACTCCGAGCCGGTACTGAGTTGGACGAGAGCACCGTTGATTGTCGTATAGGTCTTAGACCCTGCCTCCACCTCGTATTTCTCTATGTTGGGACAATCCTTGAATTCGATTCTGCCGATATAATCCATATACTTGGGAATACGCACCGATGTAATCCCTGTGAATCCGCCGATTACGGGATCGTCGCTCTCATGGCCCACATGATTCGACCATCCAAGAGCAGTGACCTTAACCTCCTTTCCGTCATTATTTATGACCGTCGGAAATGAAAGCTGACCCGAAGGGATGAAGCCATCGGCAACACCGATAACGATGGCCTCGTCTTCGTCCTCACCCCAGAACTGCACGATCTCGTAATTGAAGCGGCCATCGGTAATCACTTCATAGCACGCCCCGTCAATGTGAAAGAGCATCAGAGCACAGATAATACAAATGAAATGTTTCATAGACTATAAAATTGGTTTGAGCCGCAAAATTAACGGCATTTTCCGCCATTTGCGTCATTACCATATACTTGAAAGCGTCTACACGACGCATTTAATACATGTAGATACTTTGTAGACGCCCATTATCATCAACAGTACTTGGGCATTAACCAGGTTTTACATAATTTTGCAAACTTAACCAGTAAAAGATGAAATCAAGTTTATTTCTTCTCCAGGCCACCGTAATTGTCTGNNCTGTTGTCTTGCTGCCGTCGCGGCGAAACGGCGTTTGTAGAACCGACAGGATGGATCGCTATTTCTCCGGTCACCGACTCACTGACACGGGCTATTGAGTTGAGTTTCCAGAATGGAACTGGTCCGGATTCCATTTTATCCCTGATGGAAAAATTCAGAGAAAAGGCGTCCGGAGAAAGATCAGACAATGAAACGGAGTGCCGCCTCCTTTACTGGCAAGGGCGCCTGGAAATACGCAACAAAAACCGGACTGCTGGCCACCTGCTGCTCGACTCTGCCTACACCACAGCTTCGGGGGCGACAAAGGAATATATAGGGCGCATGAATGAATGGCGAAGGGAGGAGATCGCAGATTTTTCCTCCTCTGAATGGTATGCCCGAAAACTCGACCAGGCTGAATATTTCAAAGGGCGCAACGATTGGCAGATGCTCTATAACATATATCGTGAACTAATGGAACTGATGCGCGATGCGGGCCTTAACGACCGCGCGCTCCATTATCTGGATCTGATGACGGACTGCAATCTGCGTATTGACCCTAAAATCGCTCTCCTTGACGATAAAATGAACCGGGCGGCCATCCTTTCCGATATGGGCAATGACCGGGAAGCTATCCGGCTCAACCGTGAACTTCAGGCTGATCCGGAATATATGAAAGAACCTATTAATGTCCAACTCGTCAACATGAACCTTTGTAACCTCGCCGGCGATACAGCTGCCCTCCATGCCGCCTACGCGAGCATACTGCATCATGGCGACCGAGCCGGACTTCTGCCCAAAGCATATTTCTATCTGGTCGATGAGGCTATTCATAATGGCAATTGCTCCGAGGCCTCCAGATGGAGCGACAGTCTTGAAAACATTCTGCCCGAGATGGGTATCAGTATACCGAAAATGAAGGCTCTCAAAGCCATTTCCGCGGCAAGAGAGATGTGCGGGGATACGCTGAAAAGCTTTACGGCATACCGTGAATATGCCCTCACAGCCGATTCATTGACCGCTTTGCTGCGCGATGACAGCATCGCCAATCTTGAACTGTCGCGGGCGATCGAGGAATATGATCTCCAAATGAAGCAGAAATGGGAATCGGCAAGAATCAGGATATGGCTTGCCATCAGTGCCGCAATCGCTTTTGTTCTCGTCTCGGTCTGGTTTGTGGTCAGATGGCACCGCAGGACAATGATATTGCGCCGAGAAACCGAAAAGATAAAGGATGAGACCGAACACCGGCGGCTGGCATTGCAACTCGACGCAGAACGTCGCGGTCTCGGCTCTCAGATCGGGACAGACGATTTCCTATCCCTGTTTTCTCAGCGATATCCTTTTTTCATTGGCCGCCTGCGTCAAATGGCTCCCCGCATCAGCGACACGACACTGCGCCTTGCCGGATATGTGGCGATCGGCCTCAGCACAAAGGAAATCGCGGATCTGATGAACGTGCGCCCTGAGAGTGTAAGACAAGCCAAATGGCGCCTACGCAAGACTCTCGGCCGCGAAAGCGAGGAAGACCTCTTCCCTTTCCTCTCGTCGCTCCTTAAAGGAGAATAAATCAGCAGGTAGCTACTTAAAGGGTTACATTCACGAGTCAACCTTTTTGCATTTGAACCGGATTATTGCTAATTTTGCAGAAACCTTGGAAGGAGACGCCGAGAATCCAGCTGACACATCCACAAGCCGATTGCTTGCAGCCCTCGAACAGGATAACTAATCAACAGTCTATTATGAACTGGATTATTCTTATCTTAGCCGGACTGATGGAAGTCGGCTTTACATTCTGTCTCGGCAAGACCAAGACCGCCGCTGGACAGGAACAAGTCTGGTGGTGGGGTGGATTTCTTGTCGCCCTCTCACTCAGCATGTACCTTATGGCAAAAGCCGCCGAAAGGCTGCCTATCGGCACGGTATATCCCGTATGGACAGGAATCGGCGCCGTAGGTGCGGTTNNTCTTCAACGAACCCGCCACATTCTGGCGTATCTTTTTCATCACAACTCTTATCCTGTCAATAATCGGACTTAAAGTATTAGGGTGACAGCATAGACCGCACCCCGATTCAGATTGTTACAGGAATTTACTTATTCCCATAGCCGTCCATCCGATAATCAAATAAACTGAGGCATATATGATAAACCACACTTCCATAATGTCAAAAAATAGCCACGTTCCGGCAAGAAAAGCGATAGACGATACCAAAGGCAAATTCCACATCCTGTGTATATCCCTACTACAACGGAATCCCAGTATGGCAGAATATATCGGATTAACAATGAAGAACAATATCATGCACAAAGCCATTCCCGAACATTCCGAGGCAAATCGGGCCACAACAAACGGCAATGCGAACATCACTGCAACAGTAACGACAATCCATGTTATGATTATTTTGCGACTTTCCATGACAGCGTACAATTGTCGGTGACAACAGAATATACTCTTAATTTTCAGGGAACAGACTGCAGAATCCCTTTCTATTAAACTGATAGTACATTTCTATACGTTCCGGTGTATCGTTCTCAAGCAGCAACAGAAGTTCCTTTGCAAATTCAAGAGTCGCAGAGCCGTTTGCCGTAACGATATTATTATCGCTGACAGCCTGGACATGAACATATCCGTCAGGATTGGTATAGTTGTCTCCGCCCCAAAGTTGTAATTGCTCAAGTCCGTTACCGGTGTGCTTCACATTATTGAGGAAGCCGGCTTTAGCCATAAAAGATGCTCCGTTGCAGATCGCACCTACAATTTTTCCACAGTCAATAGCTTTTCTGACAATGGGCACAATCTGCTGTGCAACTGGTGTAGTCCATCCGAAACCTCCGATCAGCACCAATGCCACATAATCTTCGGGCATAGTTTCAAACGAATAATCCGGCACGGTGCGAAATCCTCCTATTGATTTGACCGGTTCCAGAGTAGGAGCGACAACCTTATTGACATATTTGGGATTTTCCTTCAACGCATATTCATCGGAAGCGACAGCCTGCGCAAGATATACTACCTCATGCGCCGCATAGTCAGGCAGAAGGACATATAAAATTTCGTTACTCATAAAATTATTTTTTTATTCGCGAGTGAGCAGAGAGTCCATGTCGGCAACCGCGAAGCAAGTGACCGCCGGAAATAATCAGGTGCGCGTGCAAGACACTCCGACACCTCGCAAAATTAGCTAAAAATATCGAGATATGATGAAAGCCTTTCCTAAATGATTGCTTCTACTGCAACGGAAATATATCAAAAGATATCCTGTTGTCATTTTCTTTCACATCATTTCCGCTGGAATAATCAGATAAATTCCACATCTCTGCCTTATTCCAGTTATCGGATATATATTTATCCATTTCAGCTTTATCTGTAAATAATTTTTCAGGGGCGGTAATTTTAACAACATAATATAGAGTATGCATTTTATCAAAATATGTTGCGGCCATTACCCGGGATACTTCATTATGATCTTTATGATATTTCTCTATTTCTTCATCATATTTATTTTCCCAATATTCATTTTTCCTCGAACATTTCGGCTGAGCATATTTAATGGCCTCTTCTGTTGTGGCAAAACTATCTTCAATGGGCTCGATCTCCATTTTGGGGTCCATCTGTATTGGAGAATGGGGATTGGGATAAGTGTTATGAATTGAGACAATCAGATATTTAGTCTCACTATGTTTTTCATCACCTCCACTTTCATTCTTACAACCCATAAGGACTAAAGGCAACATAAATGCCATAACGAGGTAAAGAATTTTCCTTTTCATATCAAGCAGCTATTAAGAGAGTGTTTGAATTTA
>DAAV01000158.1:11256-21660 GCA_001701295.1 Bacteroidales bacterium H10 | reverse complement strand
TGATATATGTTTAATCTGATCATTTACTTATGAGCTTTTTTAGAATTAGAAACTGTTAAAAATAAATGAGAATTATCGGAAGCTTATTTTTAGTTAGAATCCGGTTCAATTGAGAAAGTATATACCGAATATGAATATTAAGCATTCCGCAATGGTCTGAGCAAGTTCGACAATAAGACTTTCAAACGCTTCTNNTAAATCCGGAAACAATGTTGATGTTTCTATGAACACTCCTGAATATGGACAATTATCCCTGGTTCCCACCAATGCCGTCGAGAGAAACAATAGCCTTCCTCGATGGCGTTGTTTTTAGTTCGAATTTATGTTTTCCAGCATAATAGTCTCCAAATCTCAGGAATTATTACTAACTTTGCGGTCGCAGACCGCCTCGCAGAAGCCCCGGTCTGGGGTCAAGCGAGGAGGGATGTAGTGAACATACATAAGAAAGCGTTTATCCGCGCTGATTCTTGTCCATTGGGAATTCTCGCAAAATTCATACTTGTGACAAGGATTGAGCAACGGTAGATGCCCGTGGATATGTGATTATACAGCCTTCGGCACGATATTTCGGGAGAAATATAGCCGGATGCATTGATTACATATACAGGCGTGGGCTTCTGCGTTGTTATCCTAATAAAAATGTTACTACTCTGAATATCAGAGAGTACAAGTAAGGATAGCGAAAACGAGAACCAAGAAAGAACCGCGTAAGATAACAAGATATGAAAAGAGGTCACCTGACCTCTTTTTTGTTACTCCATTAAGATAAGGATTGTTACCCGGTAACAAAATTTACCTACTCCACTATCGGGTAGAAAACGCCCTTGATAAGCTGCGACATTCCGTGTTCCGTGAATGTCGCAGTTAGTTTTTCACACAGGTACTTCTTACCCCTGATGAAGAATACAGCACGGGGGTTGGGGATAGTGTCGGAGAGGAATTTGAAAGTGGATTTTTGCCGTGAGTTTATGGCGTGAGCGGAACGACGGTGGTTTAGCGTGGTGTGATTGATGCGCAGGGAGAAGTGGATATTGTTAAAATTGCTCCAGTCCTCGGCAATCTCGATGTCCTCGACGTAGGGGTGCGGCAATTTTCCGTTCGGACTCTGCGCGCCATCCCACCAGCCGATATAAATGCGGTCGTAATACTCGGCCTTTTTATTGCGCTCTCCGGCTGCGAGCGATTGAAAGGCGTGCGGCTGATAGAGGGTGTTGTCGATTTCCTCCTTGCGCTGGTACGGGTCGCGGCTCCACGACGTGCCCGTGCTGTCGTTCTCGTCGTAGCCGGAGAAGGAAAGGAACAGACAACGCCCGTACTTGTCCTCTGTCTCGTCTACCCACGCAGGTACGAACTCAATCTCTATCTCGTCAGCATCTTCATCGTCGCTGACGATGCGGCCCCCGAAAAGATTGACAGGGCGCAACTCCATCTTATACTCGTATCGGTTAGGCATAAAGCCTCCGCGCTTCTCTACAAGAGTTTTCGAGAGCGAGCGCACGATGAAGTAGGCATCGACATCTTCGGCATAAAGCAGCTTGTCGCGATTTGACCCTCTTTGGGTCGATCCGTTCCAAGATGCAAGCCAACGGTTGGCCTCAAGCAGCTCGCGCATCGACTTGTAGCGAACCGCCCCGGCTTTCCACGCCTTGATAAACCAGTCGCAAGAGTAAAACTTCCACATTTCGTGGTCGCACTCCTTGTAGACCAGATTTTTCGCCTCCCGATACTCGCACTTGTCCTCCTCGACGGTAACTTCCACCGTATGCTCGTCGATGATGTTGTCGAGCCTCACGGGGCGTATTGTAAGCAGCGTAGCCTCAGTAAAGGCAAAATCAATCGTCTTGCCCCGATGATTGATAGTAAACTCCCCGCCAAGCAGCAGTTCCAGTTTCTCGAAGTATTCCGCGACAGTCCAATGCGGCAGGGCGCGGGCAAAGCCCCCTGTTTCCCAGGCATAAGGGAGCGTGTTGCAGATAAGGAGATACCTGTATTCCTCCTTTTCCTCCCACTTCGAGAAGTCGGCGGCATAGCCCACGGCCTCACAGATGCGCCTCGTGATATAGAGCAGATAAGGCTGCCACGACCTGCCGCTGCAGTCGGCGTTCCACGAATAGTAAGAGCGCGCTTTCAGGGAGCCGTCCGAATTTCGTTCCTCCGGGTGGAAGTCGGCAAGGTTCTGAATATTGCCCGAATAGTCGTTGACCCACGGCAGGGCTACGCACTTCATTTTGTTAATGAACGGGTCCCAGGCATATTCGGGTCGGCTGTCGTTGGTATCGGTCGCGCTTCCGAGGTCAAGTTCGTTGATGTAGACATCATCGAAAGTAACGTCGAAGTTCTGCTCGCTGCGCCCTTCCAGAAATTGCGTCTTGACCTCTGTATCGTTAATCTCCGTGATAGTGATTGAGCCGAATTTGCAGAAAGCCTTGTCGCGTATCTCGCAGTTGAAGATTACCCTCTGCGCGGCGACATCAGCGCGGTTTATATGCCCGAATATCGCTAAGTTTTCCGGGCAACCGCGCAAAGGAAAGATGATGGAGAGCGTATAACCGTCGCTGCCCGAAAAAAGGCGGTTCTCGGATACATACTCGAACGAAGTACCCTTTTTGAGGGCCGCGAGTCTGTTGTTGACGTAGATGTGCATTATTTCTTTGATTTAGGCGATTTGTTCTTCATAAGCCGGTCGTATTCGTCCTGGGCCTTTTGTATTCCGTAATCCCCGGCCACAGTGTTGACTGTAACAAAAGGCTCGTCGAGGCGTTCATTAAGCCTCCGTATTGACGAGACCAGTTCGGAGTTGTCGGCAGAGGGCGCGGCGTTGTAGGTGTTGTTCACGACGGTTTGAGGCGTATAGGGCTGTGCCGCCATGACAGCGGGAGCTGTAATCGTGCGCGACACATCGGAGGCAGTGATGGAGCCGATAGTGTTGGTTCGCTGCGCATAGTCCAGAGCCTCCAACAACGGGCGGGTTCGGGGATTATTGACAAGGCGTTGCGAAGCAACCCATTCCCCTTTGTGAACGACACCGGCCACCTCGTCGGGCTTTCCCTCCGGGGTAAAACCTCCCGACATATAGCCCTGCGCCTCCGAAGCCTGTTGCTGCTTCTTGATGGTCGCGATCTGGATTGCACCTGCGGCCACGGCCATAGCCGCCGCGATTGGGGCAAGTATGTAGCCGATAACCGGCACCTGCGCCGCCGAGCCGTAGGCATTAAGAGCGTTGGTTGCCGTCTGCGCCACAGCCTGAATAACCTGCATCGCAAACTGCTTCTTTGCAGCGTCCGACTTGATTTTGGCAATTTCGCGGTCTTTCTGCTTCTCCGCTTTCTTGACCTTGTAGGAATTGCCCTCGGCAAGCTCGATTTCGCGATCATACTTCTTTTCGGCTTTCGCCACTTCGATGTCGGCACAGGCTTGCATATATTCCGAAGTCTGCTGCATACCTGCGTTCATCACAGCGAACACCGACGAAGCGAGGGCGGCGAGGCGTGTAGCCCAGTTGCCGCCGTCTTCCTCCGTGGCGTTGAAGAAGTTCTGCCACGCCTCGTAAATGTCGAGAAGCTGATTGGTCTGCGTCGAGCCGAACCTGCGCACGGCATCGAGCGACTTCTTGTTGTATGTGCGCTCGATGCGCTCCTTAGCCTGTTCGTACTGCTTCTTGGAGATAAGCCCCTGGTCGTAGAGCGACCTGACGATTTCAAGGTCGCGCTTAAAGGCTCTCGCTTCGGACTCCGCCGATCCGGACTGCGGTTTGGCGGACTGAGGCATATACTCGTCGGCATACTTCTTCTTCATGTCGCGCTGCGCCTCCAGGAACTCACGGTAGGTTATCAGCCCCCTGTCGTAAGCGTCGGCGAGCAATTCCATTTCGAGGTCGTAGCGTTGTCCGGCCTCGCGGTATTCATACTGTTTCTTCCACTCGGCCACACGCTGCGCAAGCAGTTTCTGACGGCGAAGCTGCTCCGCGCCCTCGGCCTGTTCAATCTGCACCTGATAGGTATGCCAGTCCTCGGAAGCCTGATTGTAGGCGGCCTGCATCTGTTTGAGATACTTTATCCGTATCTCAAAGAGTTTCTGCTGCAATGCTTCCTCCTTGCCGTAGAGGGCGTTTCCCGGAGTGTAGAAGTCCATCTGCGCCTGTGTCTCCTCGGCCTGTTGCTGCCGTTTGGCCTCTTCGACTTTCATGGCGGCGTTCTTTTTGAGCCATTCGGCCTCATAGTCGGCTTTCTTCTTCAAAAGAGCCTGATAGTCCTCGTCCTCGGTAAGATTGAACCGCTTGTAGACATCCTCGCGGTCGGTAAAGTATTTCAGTTCAATCTCATGCTTGCGGAGAAGAAAGTCAGTCCATGACTTCAAGCCGTTGGAATAGTCGGAGACATTCTGCGCCGTGTCGCTTTCCCATTGGGCCTTAGGCACATCGAGAGCTTCCTTGAAGTCCTTCCGGGCCTTTATTTCGGCACGACGGGCGGCGGCAGCCTCCTCGCGCTCCCGCTTCTGACGCTCCTTGTCCGATTCATACTGGGTATAATCGTCGAGCGTGAAGTTCGGATTGCCGCTGACCGGGTCGGGGTTGGGCGTTTCCAGCACCGACAGTCGGGCCCGCGCCTCGTCGAGAAAATCCCTCACCTCCTGTGCCGACATCTGCCTTGTGGTCGGGTTGGGTTTATCCATACCGAGAACGATTGTGCCTCCCTGATTGGCCGCGGCACGTTCCTCCAGATACGGTATAATGCGCTTCAACTCCGTTTCGGAGTAAGTGCCGAGAGGATTCTGATCCCGCTCTATATTGTCGATGGCTGCCATCGTCTCCTGATACTCGGTCTGCTGCCCGATCATCTCGTTAACGATATTGACCGGATGCTGCGCCCAGCCCTTCTTCTGCCAGGCGTTGCCCTTGATGGCCTGTAACTCGGCGACAAGCTCAGCCGATAGTGTCCCGGTGGTTTCCAACTGGTACACGACTGAGTTAGTGATGCGCACGGCGTCGCGCAGAGCCACGCCCTCGTCAATGAGCGACTGGAGCAACTTCTTGGCCTGTTCCTTGAAAGCGTCGCGGTGTGTTTCGTCGGCGGTCTCGCGGGCGGTCTGAATGGAACGCTCCTTTGCGGCGATACGCGCGGCTGCGGCCAGCCGTTTGTAGGCGGCTGTCAGGTTGGTAATCTCTCCGCGCTCGTTGATAAGCCCTTTGAGGTACTTGCCGTACTGCTTGATAATCTCGTCCTTGATGTCCTTATACTCCTTCGTCCCTTTCTTGGCGGCTTCGAGTTTGCCAATAAGAGTATCGATGTTTCGCATCTCCTTGTGCAGTTCCTCGGAGAAAGCGGCTGCGGTGTTCCGCGCCTCGCGCATCTTCTTGGTATATTCCGAAGTGCGGTCAATCAGCGACTTTATAATCAGCACCACGGCGGTAATGACGGAAAGGAGCAATCCGAAAGGATTTGTCTTGACAACAGCGTTCAGCAGCTTCATTGCGTGGGTGGCCGCACCCACACCCTGAGTAAAGGCAATGACGGTTATACGTCCCAATATAATGGCGGTGCGGTATGCCGTCATAACGGCTTTGCCGACACCGAGGACTGTGTGCCAGGCCACGGTTGCTATCTTGACGAGAAGAATCCACGAATAATATGCGGCGATGACGGTAACGGCACTTGCGATAGCCTTGCGGTGTGCCACGATAAAATCAACAAGGACATTGAGGATGCGGAGGAAAGCCGAAGATGAAGTGTAGATATGCTTCATTAAGGGATATAGCTTTTCTCCGAGTTCTATTGCGAGTTCGCCGACACGCTTACGCGCCTTGTCGATGCTTGCCTGAACGGTATTGTTGAATATGGCATACTCGTTGGAGGCGGAAGTTCCGTCATGGAACGCCTGTGCCGCCTCGCCCAACTGCCATTTCAAGAAATCAAGATGCGAAGAAAGGTTGGAAAGCACCGAGGACACGCGGGCGCCGTCGAGTCCGAGGTCCTGGAACAGTGGGGACAGGACGGCGAGAGCCTTATCCTCTCCGAGTTTATTCAGGGCTTCGAGAAACATCATCACGCCCTGCGTAGTGGACTTGTTCAATGTTTCGATGAAGGTGTTGGTCTCCAGACCTACCTTCTTCGCCATCTCTGCGGGTTTCTTGAACAACTCCATTATTGTACGCTGCAAGGCGGTTGCCGACATCTCTACCTTCTGACCGTGAGCGTCAAGAGTGGCGGCGAAGGCCATAATCTCCGGAATTGTCATTTTTGCCGTAGAGCCGATGCCGGCCATTCGTTGTGCAAATTCCACAATGAAGGGCTTGGCGGCGGTACAGTTCTGCGAGAGGTGGTTGACCGTTGAGCCGATTTTGAGCATTGCGTCGCGGACTCCGTACATCTGCTCCATGCCGAAGATATTGGAGAGTTTGGCAATGGTCTGCGTAGCACCTTCGCCTAAATCCACCAAAGCCACATTGATAATCGAGGCTGCTTCGACATATTCCTTGACCGAAGCGACGGTATTGTAGCCGAGGCGACCGCCCTCCTGTGCGAGAAGGTTAAGCTGCTCGCGAGCCAATCGAGTATCCATGCCCTTGAAGATCTCGTTGAGTTCTTCAACCTCAGCGGCGGTCATACGGGTGTACTTGACGGTGTTCGCCATCGTTTCCTCCATGTCGGCGTAGGACTGCACCGCCTTGCGCCCCGCCATAATCAGCCCCGTAACGGCGGCAACGACAGCCATAATGGCGGTTTGCGCATTGTTGAGCCACGTGTTCATTCTCGACCACAGCGATTTCTGCGTGGCGAGAGTGGCGTTAACCTTTTGCAGCTCCGCCTTGACCGCACGGATTTTGGCAATCTGAGCGTCCCACGCAGCGGTTCCGCGCTGAATACCGTTAAGTTGCTGTTGGAGCAGTTTAAGGGCCTTGTTCAGCTCTTTCGGCGTAGCCTTGTCAAGACGGCGGAGAGTGCCGTCGACCGAAGCCGACGAGCCTTTGAGCTGTTCCATCATACGCTGTGTGGATTTCAGCTCACGCTGAAGTTTCTTCATCGTGGCCTTGTCCCCGGCGGTGGCTGCTTTCGTAATCTGCTTCTCCAGACGGCGTGCGTCCTTTTCGAGCTGCGATAGCATCTTCTGCGCTTGCTTGCCGTTGACGGAGAGGATTACATTGGCTGTACTGGTATAGTTTGCCATAGAAATATCTGATATTTGTAGGTGTTCCCTGCAAATATCAGCCGGAATTTTCGGAGGCGAAAAGACGGTAAAAGGCTCACATTCCGCTTAAAAAGAAGGGTTGGTGTCGGGCAGGATACAGGGCCGACGGGAGTATAGTCGTAGGAGGAACCGCCTCGACGGGAGGGTGCCGGGAAGGAAAGAACCGGCACTGATTTTGATGGGCGGCACACTGCCGTCGGGTCCCATTGAAATCAGGTCTTAAAAATTTGACTTACAGGCAAATTTGCCATCTCGCGCGGGTCCCGTTCTACAAAATATTGCGATTTGTAGCGGGTTGCGAGATGGAACGACCGAAGAATGAGGGAGTTGGGGGTTACGGGGGCTTGCCCCCGTAGTGGCTTTGCACACCCCCCACCGCGCTCGTATATTTGCACCGAATAACAATTTGACACTTTTTCGGAATATGCAATGAGCGGTAGCGAGCTTGTAATATCGTCCAAACCGCGCAAGCAACACTGGTTTCCTGTGTATGCTCACCACAGAATGATACGAGTAAGTATATACTGAGTCGAATACACTACCTTTGTTGTATATAAAGATAAAGTTCAACATTGCTGGGAGGATGCGGAATATTGACCCGTTGGTAGACAACGCTCAGGCGTATGTCGGACACATTAAAGAGAAATTACCGCATCCTCTATTTTTTTCTCATCAAAGCAAGAATAAGTATCCTAGAAGAACATAGTTCATTCTGAATAGACCCCACGAGAGAATGCAGAGAAAATTCAGCAACAAAAGACCAATTGAATATGAGTGAGTTAAAAGAATTTATCATCGGCGTGGATGTGTCGAAGAAAACGCTTGAAATCGCCATCCTCGAAAAGGCCACACAGAAGGTTGTGGGAACAAAGTCATTCTCGAATGCCCCAAAAGGGTTTTCGGAAATGATACTCTATGTAGCATCAAAGACGAAGCGGTGCATAAGCACCGTAGTCCTCGAATCGACAGGCGTGTATCATGAAAACTTCGTGGACTACTGCCATGAGGTCGGATGGGCGGTAAGCGTCGTGCTGCCTACTAAAATCAAGAATTTCACCAAGGTAGAGAACATCAAGACCAAGAACGACAAGGTGGACGCGAAGATAATCGCGCGTTACGGCTGTATGTTTCCCCTCAAGTTGTGGTCGCCCATGACCGGGAACTACCATGAGCTGCGCACGTTGAGCCGCCACATACTGGCGCTTAAAAAGGAGCGCTCCAGAGCCATGACACGGCTCTCGGCTTACAAATCCACCAAGCGTACACCAAAGAGTATCATAGAGTCCGAACAGGAACACATACTGTGCCTCGGCGATATGATCGAGCACGAGGAAGCGGAACTGAAGAAGCTCGCTTACGCAGACCATGACTTCAAGCGCAAAATCCAAAAGCTCGCTACAATCAAGGGAATCAGCGAACTGGTCGCTATCCAGATTGTGTGCGAAGTCAATGGTTTCGAGATGTTTGCGAATACTCGCCAAGTTACGAGTTTCGCAGGTTTTGACGTAGTGGAGCGTCAGTCTGGTGACTATGCCGGACGTACACACATATCAAAGAAAGGAAACAGATACATACGACGGCTTCTCTACATGCCGGCCATGACAGCAGCCACTCATGGCACCGGCAAGTTCGTAGACCTCTATCAACGAATAGCGGAACGAAATACAGGAACGAGCAAATTGAAGGGACTTGTTGCGGTCGAGCGCAAACTTCTGATAATTATATACACAATTTGGAAAAAGAACGAGAACTACGACCCTGACTATGTCCATGCGTCAGCCAAGATAACATCGGGTATTGCGGAGACCTGACTTCTTTTGTCCAAAAAAAGAGGCCGATTAAGGCCTCTTACAAGATAGCTTCGGTCTAATGCATCGACCTAACTTCTTTTGTCCGATGCAAAATTAAATTTTTTCATCGATTTTGACAAATTGTCACGAAAAAATTTGGTCGTCTCCATAGTATCTGTCGCTTGTTTTCGTCTTGCCCCCTCTCGTCCTCGCGGAATATGCAGAAACACCCCCACGGAGCGACCCCGATGCGCGGTAAAATCGCTGCCGGGTGCGTGGAAGTTCCGCTTGCGGATTTTTCCACGCATACGACAGCACTCCGCTCTCCCTCGATGCGGATATACATATCAAGGCGAGGGGGTGAATGAGGACGATGTGCGGTGTTGACGATGCGGCGCGTAGCGGAGGTGGTCAGCCAAGGGAACGGAGGGAAGTCGGAGTGCCTGCATCAGGATTAGAGCAAACGGCAGGTGTCGCGGAGGCACGGAGCGACAGGCACTTTGTCGTGGGCTTGCACTAAGACAATGTGCCGACCTGCCCTTGCCCTAAGCCGCAGGTAACTCGGAGTGAACGAAGTGGTTGGCCGACAGCCGGAGCGGAGTCTGTGCATCGGCGCACCGTGCATCGCCTGGGGTGGGCATAGCGTCGCAGACGAGAGATGGAAGTTGCCGTGCCGGGGGCTTGTAATGGAGGCGGCTTCTTCCTCTATGGGTGGGAGGAACGCGGCTGACAGTATGGCATCCGCGCGATTGGAGGAAGGAACGAAGCAGACCGGCATCGACGGCTCGGAATAGCAAGCGGAGTCATCGGGTTGACAGCGGAACGGAAGCGAGCCGACACCGTAGGCGCAGCCGGAGGTGTCGGTGTTAGCGAGAGTGTAGCCGTCAAAGAGAGTTTATGACCGCAGGTGCAGACCTACGCGCCCGACACCGTGACGCAGGAGCGGTGTCGGGGAAAAGCGGAGGGCAAGCCGGAGGTCGTAATCTCTCGACCCGAAGGACGCAGCGGTTTTTAGCCGAAGTGGAGAGCAGCGGAGCCTCGGCCAAAAATGCTCGGAGGCGGCGATGACTGGGGATGCGAGAGACTGACGAATTGAGCGGTCAAATGCCATTGCGTAAGCCGCGTTCCGGGTGGGGTCGATAACGGAAGCCGCCTACATTCTGCCCTCGGCGTCAAATCCATACTGCCCGACAGGGCGAGAAATGAGCGAGTGCCACGGGCTAATCACCGTGCGTTCATCAGTCCTCTAACGGGTGGGAGGATGGAGGCGGATGGCGGCAGTGCGCCGATTGGAGAACGGAGTGCAGATGCCTGTCCTTACGGGTCGGAATAGCAAGCGGAGGTTTCGGGTTGACAGCGGAGCGGAAGCGGACCGACACCGCTCCTGCGTCACGGTGTCGGGGAAAAGCGAGAGTGTAGCCGTCAAAGA
>DAAV01000158.1:5880-11241 GCA_001701295.1 Bacteroidales bacterium H10 | reverse complement strand
GGTGTCGCGGAGGCACGGAGCGGCAACCGAAGCGGCGTGGAGGTGTCGTGGAAGAAGCGGAATGTAATTGCAGGGCGCAATCTATCGACCCGAAAACCGCAGCGGTCGTTAGTCGAAGCGGAGAGCAACGGAGCCTCGACCAACGATGCTCGGACACGGAAGGATGTAGGCACCAATCGGAGGACGTATTGAGGTCAGTATGGCCGACATCCGCCACCAGCCGGGAGGGTCAGAAAAGATGAACGCGACATATAAAACAAAACGAGCCACCCTCACGGGCAGCTCGCTCTGCAATTTATGAAGAAAGTTCTACTCTCTGAGTGGAAAATGTTCAGCGTTTGCGATAGAAAACGTAGAACAGAATACCGGCGATGACAAGCGCGATTATGAGAACCGCAGTGCCGTCAGGCGGATTATAGAGGCGCGTCGTGGCGGTGTGTTCCGTCGAAGACTCGGCGGCTGATTGATGATAGGCCACCGTATCGAGCCGGTTGAAGGCTTCGACCTGATTTCTCTGAACACGCCGCTGATCACGGACGCGCCCCTTGGTGGCTTTGAGCCGAATGACCTCCGGCTTCTCGGCGTATGCCGTCGGACGCTCCACCCGGACTTCGAGGGTGTCGAAGTCGAAGGATGTGGAGCGCATCATCGAATCGATCACGGCGATTGTACGGTGATGCTCCGACCGGGCTACGGAATCGACTGCGAGGGACTTGTCCTGTTGCAGTTCCTTATGGGAGCGGCACGAAGTTATGAGTGCCAGCGCGAGGATGAAGATTATCGACCGCATAGCTCAGGCTCTTTCTGAACGTTGAACGAAGGACACGCCTTGTTTGCGAACTCGTTGTGTCCGTGGACTGTGGCGCCGGGATATTTCTTCCGCATCTCGGCAACAAGGTTGACGAGTGCGGCACGTTGCGCCGGAGTGCGCGTATCTTTGGGAGGATATTCCCCTTTGGCGTTCTTCGTGGCGGCGCAGCCTCCGATGTAGCATATTCCTATGGAATGTGGGTTGTGGCCCGTGGTGTGTGCGCCGACCTGGTTTTCAGGACGGCCACGGTGAACGGAGCCATCGCGGTATATCACATAGTGATAGCCGACATCGGAGAAGCCTCGTGCAAGATGCCACTCCCGGATTTGGGCGACGGTATAATCCTTCCCCTCCGGCGTAGCCGAGCAATGGAGGATTATCTTGTCGATGCGCCGAGTGTTCGGTGACTGACCGACACCCAAGGCGGCCCAGGTCTTCGGGCCTACGATGCCGTCCACGGCGAGGCCGCGCGATTTCTGAAAATCGCGGACGGCTTCATCGGTAATCGGGCCGAAGATACTGTCGGCGATAAGGTTGAGCTTACGTTGCAGGGTGGCAACCTCATTGCCCCTGCTCCCTTTCCTGATTGTCTTTGTCATGGGATTTGTATTTGTAGTGGTAATCGATGCCGAACAATGCCCCCGCGAAAGTCAGTATCTCGCCGAAGGCGACGAGAACGGAGTTATGAATTTCGCCGGGCGGAGGCATGATGAAGCCGGAAATCAGGAGGCCGCAGCCGACTACTATCAGCAGAATTGCGGATAGTAGCTGAATTGTAGGCTTATGCTTGTGGAGATTCATAATTTAGGGTGAATTTTGTGGGTTAAAGTGTTGTGTATGTGGAGAATTATTTGTAATTTTGCGTTAGGCAAGTATCATTCGAGCTACCAAGACCGGACACCTCTCAACGATGTAAAGCCAAGCTAATGAAACCGAGTACCACTGCATTTTATGTGAAACCAAGCTAATTAACCCGGACACCTCTGAACGAAAGTGAAGCCAAGCTAAGAAATGTGGATACCTCTGACGTATGCGAGATAGCATTCCGGATCGGGCTATCTGTGTCGAAGCATTTGCGATAGCATCCCCCGCAGGTTTCCTACGGGCTGTCGGATAGAAGTTTAACTGATAGCATCCCCCTTGTGGCTCCGCCACGAGGGCTATCTTTTTATATGGGGGTATCACTTTCCGAAGTGCCATGTCTTAGTCGAGGGATTGTAGATGACCGAGAACTCGGCGAGTGAGCTTACGAGGTTTGCCGTGGTGATGAGCGAGCGGCCCGGCAGGATTTTCTTCGCAAATCCGATGGCGAAGCGGAGTCGGATCATGCGGTGCTTCTTCGGATTCTTGGGGTCGAGCAATGAAATGACCGAGCGGCCCCAGCCGATGCACGGTGTTCCGTCCTTGCGGGTGTGGAGCTTGACAAGAGCCGTCGGCTCGTTGGAATAGCCCTGCGCCGTCCGGCAAAGGTCGTAATGTGGATTGGTGCTGAATGTAAGGATATTGCCGGTGGCAATCTTCACCATGTAGTAAGTGCCGAACAGATTCCAGCCCTTGCGCTTGTCGCAATATTTTCTCGGCGTGTCTCCGGCAGCGATTGCGACTTTGTCGCGCCACGGGTTGCGCTTGCGCGTAAGCCGGAAAAGATAAGGCACATAGCCGTCTGCGACGAGCTGCTGCGCTCCATAGAGCCGGAGGACTCCGTTCTCGGCTGTAACCTGAATCTGAGCGGAGTTATACAGACCTTTCGAGCCGTCGGTCATGCCGAGTTTGGCCTGGACGGTTTCGAGTATTTTCTGTATGTCGGCAACGGCGCGTCGGGCGTTGTTAAGGTCTACGACCTGCTGCGCTTTCATCGCCCCGGCCCGCTCGGTGGTTGCCATATTAATAATTGTGGCGTTCTCGTTTGTCATCTGCTGACCTGTGAGCAGGTCGATGAACGTGTTCGAGAGCCTGACGAAATTACGGTCAGCCGAGCCTTGCTGCAATTTGCAGACGGCTGTGTGGTCGACTTTCGAGAGCGTGTTGTACCAGTTGCCGAGGATGGCCTGAGTCTCCGAGGTTCCGGCGGTGGCGAGCAGGTCTGCGATACGTTGCAGAATGTAGCCCAACGACTCCGGGGTTATTGAGTCTTTGGCCTGTAACTTGCGGAACTCGGAAATAATTTGAGTGAGCGATTTTGTATCAATAGCCATAACATTATGCGCCGGTGGCGCGGTTTATGAGTTTATGGGTTTATTCGCAAAGTTATGGCTATGATTATGCGCCCGAAAAGACACTCAGAGAGTAACGGCGCGTCGCATGATGTCGGGGTTGAGGGCGTTGGATATGGCTCGGCAGAACTCCTGGCCGAGGGAGTCTGCGTAAAATTCCTGAATGTTCATCACGGAAGCGAAATACTTGCGAGAGAACCAACGCTTGCGGTGGCGGCTATTGGCTTTGCCGATGTCTCCGGAGTTTCCTCGCGGAGTATTGCTCCCCGTGCCATAGTCAACGAATAGACCGTAGGTGTTAAATGCCTGTTCGAGAGTAATGTCTATGAACTTGCCGTCGGCAGTCATGGATATGCCGACCGTCGAGCGGTAAAGCGCCCCGGTGTCGATGACACCGAGAAGGGCGATTTGCTCACGCCAGATTTTAACCATCGTGGCGTTGAAGGCTCTGACGTATTTACGGCGAGCCTCAATGCTCTGCTGTGTCGTTCCACTCGTCTGCATTGTATCTTAAATCTGTGAACACATCGACTGCGATTTGGAAATAAGCACCTGCGGCACCATTGAAAAAATAGCGGTCAATCTCGTTGAACGATATTCTGGGGTCAAGGTAGATGCAGTTCTGCTCTAACCTGACCTTTTCGGGGAGCAAGCGCGACATGAATTGCCGGAACAACTCGCGCATTATCTCCATGCACTCGGCGCGAGCCGCCATATCTTCGGCGGCATGGCGCATAGCGAAAAACACAGTTTTGACGCGACGGGTGCGCGGCGTGTTGTTCAACTCGGTATAGCCGTCGGCTATATCGCTGACGCAGACGAAAGCGGTTTGGGTCTGCGCCTCGTTGACAGCTTCCTCGAAGCCGTCAAGACCGCTGACGCGGCAGAAGGTAAAACCTTCTGATTGAGCGAGGCGGTTGGTTGCGGTCAGTACCTCGAAGAAACTGGCCGCGTCCCATCTTCCGTTGAGCTGCGCTGTCATTTGGAGGCAGTTTTGGCGTTCAGCTCCTTATACTCACGCGCCTGGGCGTTTAACTCCGTTAAAGCTCGGTGCGTATCAAGGGCGAGGACTTCGGCCTCTTTGGTGACATCGCCTTTGGTGAGGGCGCGGATTTGTGCGTTCATCGCGCCCTCCACGTCGGGCTGTGCATCGCCGAGCAGGTTTGAGGACGCTGCCGGTTGGAAGAAGTCGGGATAGCGGCGCGAAAAGAAGTCTTTGAGTGATGCTACCCAGTAGAAAATGGCGATGCGCTCGTCGGCGGCAAGCGGTGTCTTGATGCCGGGATATACCACCGAGGCGATTTCGTCGAGCAGCGCATCGTCCTGTGTTTGGAGATAGCCTTGATAGAGGTTATCGACGATGATGTATTGCTCAAATGGCACCTCGGCGAAGTCGGCGGCGATGCCGGGGCGGTGTTTGAGTTTTACGGGGCGTATGGGCGTGGGAGGCAGCGAGCCGAGCCAATCGAGGTTCGGGAGCAGTTCGGCGAGTGTAAGCGGCGTTACCTCGAAAATGAAGCGTCCTTTTCGGAGCAGGTAGCCGTCGGTGTTTTGCTTGCCTATAACTTTGGTGCCCGTCCAATGGAGCAAGCAAAGGGTCTTCACTTCGTCGGAGGTGAAATTTTGAGCGAGCAGTTGATAAACATAGCGAAGCTGTTTATCGGAGAGTTCGTGCCACCCCTGTGGCACGATGAAATTTATTGAAATGGTCTGCATAGAAAAAGGGCTTTAACGCACTGCGAAAGTACGGTAAAGCCCTCTATGCGGAAAAGACGTTAATTTAATGCTCGAAGATACCCATTGAAATAGAGCATTTGGCATCGGACGGAATACGGCGGACAAGAATTGCACTCCGCAAGTATGTGAAATTCTCAATTTCGCCGTCCACATATTCCGAGTCCTTTATACGGTCATAGGTGGTGTTGAATTGATAGCGTTCTTCCCAATTATCATAACACCAACCATACTGATATGTAACAATATCACCTAAAATAAGCTGATACACGATAACAAGAGAATACTCGGAGAAGTTGATGTTAGCTCTCACAAAATCCTCGGTACTGAAATACTTGTCTTCGGGCAATTCATCTATGGAATTGACGATAAAGATTTTATCCTTGTATTCAGTAAAGTCTTTGAGTTCCGACAATTTTACAGACATAGTTTGTGTATTGAATTGTCGATGAATAGTAAGCGGTGTATATTCAGGCTCTCTATCTTCTTTGTTGCACGATGTAAATAATACGATAGAGAGCAGAATAAGGATATTGAGGATTTGCTTCATAGAGAGTTGATTGTCGTTTGCAATAATAACGTAATAAAACATTAAATATTGTG
>DAAV01000158.1:0-5873 GCA_001701295.1 Bacteroidales bacterium H10 | reverse complement strand
GTGGTTCAGTCGTCGTTTGCGTTGAGGCTTATGCCGGAGAGGTAGCTGATGCAGTCGGCGAAGCGGTCGAGGACGATTTTCAATGCTGCGGCACGGTCGGCGGCGAAGATGTTAGACAGGAGGCAGTTTGAGAAGTCGGTGAAGTGTGCGTAAGCAAAGAAGCGTTTCATTCCTTTGGGGCATACCGCCGAGTAGTCGGTGATGTTGGCGAAGCTGTCCTGTGCGATGTGTTTGTCTGCTGTAAACATAATGCAATTTTTTTAGAGGTTATGTGCCGGGGCACTTTTGATTTTACGAACAATCAAAAGAATGTGCACAGGAGGCAGCGAGAGTCAAGGGTGATAGCCGTTTTGCAACGTAGCGAAAAACGGAGGAACGCGGAGCGCACACCTGCCCTTGACCTGCTGACGCATATTCTAACTTTGCAAAGAAAAATCAGTGCCTCGTGCCGTAACTCCGATGCGATATGACCGACAGCCCCCCTGCGACGCAGCTCCCCCGACGGCTGTAACACCCCCTGCCGCTAAAAGAAGTAGCCGGAGGCTTTCTTTTCGTTCCTGAACACCGGCGGCGCAAACAATTTCGCGGTTTCCGACTTATGCCATTCCTCGAAAGATTCGGCGTTCTGCCGGATATAGTTCACGATGTCGGCGAGTCTACGCGAGTTGAACGACCCGCCGCGCAGGTAGCCCACGACCTGNNCTGAGCTTTTACCTGCCTGACAATCTCGTGCCGCTTTACGGGCAGATCTCCGCGCAGGGTTTCGGAGCGGAGTGCTGACATCAGTTCCGGCGATAACCATTCTTCGGCCAACGATGCCTCAAGGTCTATGACCTGCGGGTGGAGTTCGAGATAACGGTCCCACTTGGAGCCGGTTGTTCCGCCGACTGCATCGACTATGCGGAGGTCGGGGAAAAGTGTCGCGCCGAAGAAATCAGCCTGTGAAGATGTGAGCCACTTCGATGCCCCGACGAGTCCGGGCAAGAGAGCGGCGATGCAATCGTCGCGGTGGCTCAACATCGAGCCAATGAGTCTGTCTACACGCGGTTTCGATGCAGGAGCGAGGTTTGAGGTGTTCACCACCGCAAAGCCATTAGGCGAAAGCACGATGTCGAGCGATGGAATAGCCCGGCGCAGAGCGTCGGCGACAACGAGCCGCGAAGTAAGGACTTTAAGCGGGTTCGAGTCGGTATAGCCGCAGATGGTGTTAAACGTACTTTCCGAAGTGAACGTAGTTTTGACCCAGTCCTCGGCAAGGTCGAGAAAGAGTGCGAGCCTTTCGATAAAGGGCGGTTCGCCCTTGACCGAGGCGATGATGTTCGGAAAATGTGAGCGCAACTGCGCATCAGTCGTTATCAGCTTTGCCATTGTCGTTTGCGTTGGGGAGTTTCACTTGCTTTGCGTCTGTATGCTCGTCGAGTGTAGTAAGTTGGATAAAAGGGATTTCGGGGTGTACGCCCTGCCAGCCGTTAAATCGGATAATTATGCGATGCACGGTAAAGAGCAGGTCGTGATACGGCTTTTGGAGGGCTTGGGCTATGGTGTAAAGCTCGCGTTTGTCGGAGCCGGAGTTGTTGCTTTGAGCTTTGCCCGGCACGGAACCGACAAGGTTACTATGCACACGCATAGTAAAGCATATCATATTGATAGCCTCCTGTATGTCGGTTTCCCAGTCGCCTCCCTCCTTGCTATCGTCAATCTTGTTGATTACAACGTCGTGCTGTTCCTTGCCGTCGGGTGTAACATAGAAAGTCGAGAACCAGGCTTTGCCGCTGTTCTCGGCGCCTGTGAGGAAGTCGAGAATCTGCTGTTTCTCGGCGACGATACGCGCGTGTTGCTTGCGGCGGTCTGTAATGCCCTCGGCACGGAAAATACTCTCCCAGTATTTTGCGCCGACCTCGATGTGGTACTTTATGGGAGCGGAGTTTTTGAGTTTCGCTTCCTTGGCGATACCGATAAGCTGCTTGATGTTGTACCACTTGCCGCGGAACAACGCGCCATAATAAGGAATAGGATAATAAGTGCTGTCGACCGTCGGGATTTTCGACACGACAGCGAATTTGCGGCAGCGCGAACCTTTGGCGAGTCTGTCTTGCAGATCGCGCCAGGGCGAAGCCGGGTCGAGCAGGTCGATTTCCTCAATATCTGCGCGAGCGGATATTGGTTTGCGCCAGTTGGCGTAAAGAATTTTGGAAATACGACCGTGAGCGTCGGCGGGCGTAAATCGACAGTAGCAGGCTTCCTTTCTCCGAAGGCACACAATCTTTGTGCCGTCCTCGTTAAGAATAAGCACCGACACGGCGAAGCCGAAGTGCTTGAAGTCCTGGCAGATGCCGAGAAAGTAAGCGGCGATGTCGTTGTCAAGAAGGAAGTCCTCGACATCATTCTTGACCTTTGCGGAGGCTGCGGTGGTGCAGTATTGCAGCCCGGAGCCATAGCATACCTCGGCGTTGAAACACTGGCAGGTTGCCAGAGTTTCATCTTTCTCGACGAGCGCGAGCAAGTCGAACGGCATCTGATTGTCGCCGCCCCACGGAACGTAAGAGAGCGTATCGTCAACGATGGTAGGCACCATGTCAACATCTTCTTTGAAAACGGAAGCGGAGTTGACGGTGAACGCTGCGCGGCCCTCGAAGCCCGGAAGTGTCTCGACAGAGTTAAAATTGAGGTCGGAAAAAGAAAAGTCCATAACTTGCTGAGATTTTCAGCGAAGTTATGGACTATATGAGGTGCGCGAAAAGACGTGGATTATATATCCACTTGACTATTGTCATATGCTATAAAATTCAAGACACGCAAAGAGTCTGAATTTTGGATTTCCAAATCTATCCAAATAATCCAATCTCCCTCTTTTCCGTATATTCTACGCATCATAATAAGAGTGTCACCAATTTCGGTAGGCAGAAAATCAGCAGCCTGAACTTCTTGCTCATATAGAGACCAGTCGTTAGATGTTTGTTTAACTGTATCGCACATAAACGGTGTACCGAAAATACTATCCAAATCGGCTAATGCTACCATATTTCCTAATGGAACACTGCGGTGCGCATCATAAATATATTCATTATCAGATTCATGTGAGTTGTAAAACTGTGAAAAATCAAACGAATTATTGTTATTGTCAGCATTAGAAATGGCCCGCTGCTTACTACAAGCGAGAACAGCGAGAAAAAGAAATGCTATAATAATTTTAGGTAGATGTTTCATAGCACAAAATTACGCATTTTCAGCGGAATATCAAAGGAATACTTCAAGGTCGTTGACGCGGAAGATACAGCAGTCGCGTATCTTCCGACACTCGCCGGAGGAAAGTATCTTTATATTTCTCCAACCTCCGTAAAAATTGTATCGCAGGGAGATACAATTTCGGAGTTCGAGTATAGAGCCGTCGGATTTCCAAACGGAAATGTCGACAGGGTCGCCGGAGTTGAGTATGGTGCGAGCGGTAGATATGTGTATCGAGCGAGCCATCAGGAGAAGGTGGGATTGAATTTGTCGTTGAATATGCCGGGCGACTGCGGCGCGGTTATCTTCGGGCGGTTCTCGGCAAAACGCCAAGTGAACTTAACCGAGTTGAGCTTTTCGTCGGTGTCGGAAAGCTCCGAAGTAAAGTCGGTTATGAGAATCGGAATGATAGCGTCAAAGTCGTTGTCGTATATTGCGGCATCGGGGCCGTATGGAATACGCACCGAGGGGGAGGTCAGCATCTGCTCGACCTGCAAGCACTCGTCCGTTGTCAGGGCTGCGCTCTCGACTTCATACTCCTTTGAAGTCGTAACATCGTAGAACTGCGATGACTTGCCGAGCGTGGCGATTGAGCGATCAGCCTTGACCTTTTCGGTGGTGGTACGTTGGAGCGAAAGCTGCTCGGCCACACCGAAGCAATTCAGATAGAAGAACGGCACGATGTCAGCGAGTGCCGGGTCGATGAAGAATGTAGCCGACCTCTCGCCACAGCGCACGGTAACGGATAGAAGCGTGAGCGATTCTATCTTCTTGGCGGAGATTATCTTTTTGCGGACATCGGAAAGATATACAAGCTCCGACATAATGCCATTGATGTGGGCTATCATACCGTTGCCGGAATGAGCATACTGGTATGTGTCGCGCTGCCCCTTATCGTTAATGAAGGTGGTATAGACACGAAACATTATACCCTCCTTTTCGGTTGTGTACCAGGATATATTTATGTAACTGTCCGGGGCGAGCCGACGGAATGGCGACAGGGTAAGGAAATTCTCTTTGAGCCAATAAGTAGGGTCAAAAAGCCCTGTTGACTTGTCGCAGTACAATACATTGAGATTGGCGGTGGCGGTATCGCCTCCGGCTTTTGCTTCGAGCGTGAAGTCGAACAGGTTGTTGTCGGTGTTACCGGCAAGAAAGTGTTCGATTATCGAGGATATATCGGAAACGATGGTGCTGCCGTCGAGTGCGTAATATCTCCCCTCCAAAAGCGCATATCCGCCCGCGAGAAGTCGGAAATCGACAAAATCGTGGTCGGTAAAGATTGTGATGTCGGGCAGGTCGCTCGACATCACCACTGACGGAGTATAAAAACCGAAGCGTATCATATTGCGAAAATAGTGTGATGTATAGAGCCGCGAAAAGACAGAGAAAGAGCGGTCAACCCCGGAGGGTCAACCGCCGAACCGACGGTTTGGAGAAATCAGTTCTCCAAATGATCGGGCACGAAGTCGGGCGCGTCGGGGTCGATGCCTCGCGCGATGTATTTTGAGCGCAGGGCGTTGTGCGCCTGAATGACTATCTGATTGATAACGCGGAAATGCAGGTCTTCAATCAGAAGGGCCAACTGTTCTTTGTAGCTCGGAAACTGAGTGCCGAAAGCGTAGTTGATTGTACGCGCTGCGTCGAGGATTATTTGCAATTCTTGTTCGGTGAACTTGCCGTATTTGATTTCCATTGCTTCGGAAATTAAAGGGTTTGTATTGAGTTATGATTGTCGATAAGGCAGATGCGGAGGGTATGATTGTTCGGGGATTTGATGCTTACGAAGTCCTCGCCGTCGCGCCAACAATAGAAAAGGGCAAGGCGTACCGCGTCAATATCGTTGTCGGCAAAGAAATCCCATCTGCCCTGTTTTGTAGTACAAGTATATTTTCGTTGCATCGTAGTGAGAATTAAAAGGTTTGACAATCGGGAGAGAGAAGCGAGAGGGCTTAACCCTCTCGCTGAGCCTCGAACTGGAGGCGTTCGTAAATGTTTTGGGATATGATAGCTCCGTAGCGGGCTTTGAGCAGGTGCATATAGCGTATTGCGCTCTTGGCTGTCTTGCAGCCGCAGCCGACGTTGTCCTTGGGGGCTACACCTTTGAAGTAGACGTACCAGCGGTTGAACTTGTGCTGAGCCACGATGAGCTTGGGAGTGATGGCCGGAACGGTCTCGACATCGGGAGCTGCGGCTTTTTTAGCGGAGCGATGCGGTGCTGCGTTCTGAGCGACTTTCTTTTCTGCGGATTTTTTAGTTTTCTTTGCCATGATTTTGAAGTGTTTGGGGTTTGAGATGTGAGCCGAGGCTCTTAATTTTTACGAACAATCAGGTGGGAAGCTGTTTGAGACCGAACAAAAATTTATAGAGAATTTTAAGCGTAGCGTCTAAAAATGAGGCCTGTACCATTTTTCGTAAAATTGTCGTGTAAATAGGCGGAGCCGGTTTTAGAGAGCCGGAGGGAAGTTGAGTTGGCGACCTAACTTTGTGAAGGAAAAATAAGCCACGGTTCATATCCCCCAAATGCGGAAAAGGCAAAAGGGAACTAACCGCAGGGAAGATAGCCGGAACGCTTCGCGTCTGTGCAGCAAAAAGCCTCCGCCGTCGATGCCCGGCATCACTTCGCACTCGTCGGGGCTGCAAGTTCA
>DAAV01000005.1 GCA_001701295.1 Bacteroidales bacterium H10 | reverse complement strand
GAAGTAGGAGTCAACGTGCCTAATGCATCCGTGATGCTGATAGAAAACGCGGAAAGATTCGGACTGTCGCAATTGCATCAGCTACGCGGCCGCGTCGGCCGGGGAGCCGATAAAAGCTACTGCATCCTTGTCACCCGTCAGGCNNCAGGCGATCGGCGGAGACACGAGAAAGAGACTGAACATAATGACCGAGACTACCGACGGATTTCTCATATCGGAAGCCGACATGCGACTCCGTGGACCCGGAGACATGGAAGGTACGCAGCAGAGCGGCATCTCTTTCGCCCTCAACATGGCGAATCTCGCCACAGACGGCCAGATACTGAATTACGCGCGCCAGGCCGCACTCCGGATACTGAACGCGCACCCGGAACTTGTGGAGACGCCGGGCAACGACATAGACCGTTCGGAAGGAGAATTGCAAATTTCATCACAATCAATCAATACATTACGCCTCGAATTGCGTTATAGATTCATGAAGACCGTCGACTGGTCACAGATATCATAATATGAGAGAAAAAGAATTTTTGCCGCTGGTAAACGACAAATTAGGAATCGCCGAACTTAATCCGATGCAGATAAAGATGATGCAATCGGCATCGGTACAGCAAGATATAATACTCCTTTCCCCTACCGGCTCAGGAAAGACGCTTGCTTTTATACTGCCGTTGCTGAAACTGCTCAAGCCTTCGACAGGGCGCATCCAGGCCATCGTAATAGCACCTTCGCGGGAACTGGTGCTACAGATCGCCGGCATTGTACGCACAATAGCGGCGGGATTCAAGACAACCGTTCTCTATGGAGGCCACAAAGTCGAGGATGAAGTCAACTCGCTCAAAGCCGGCGCCGACATAATCATAGCGACACCGGGACGCCTGCTTGATCATATCAACCGCAGAAACATCGATGTCCTTCCGACACGGATTCTTGTACTCGACGAATTTGACAAATCACTTGAACTCGGTTTTGAGAAAGAGATGAAGAAAATCACCGCACGTCTCAAGAATGTGANNTGCTATACTGCTCACATCGGCCACCCGCGCAGACGTGCTCCCTGACTTCCTGTCGCTTGACAATCCCCTCACTCTCGATTATCTCAACGGCAATGAGGATCTCCGCAAACGAATCCGTGTGCAGAGAGTCGATTCCGACATCAACGACAAACTCGAGACTCTCGCCATGCTTCTACACAATCTCGCATACGAAAAAGGAGAGCATCCGCGCAGCATAGTGTTTGTAAATCACCGCGAGAGCGCCGAACGCACGGCAGCATACCTTAAAAGTCACGGAATCCCGGCCGTACTTTACCATGGAGCGCTTGACCAGAGAGACCGGGAGACGGCCATCGCCCTTTTCAACAACGGTTCGCGTCCTGTACTCGTAGCGACAGACCTTGCCGCCCGCGGGCTCGACATAGAGGGAGTACGCAACGTGATCCATTATCACCAGCCACTTACATCGGAAACCTATACGCACCGCAACGGCCGCACGGCGCGTGTCGATGCCGACGGTGATGTATTCGTGCTTGTCGGTCCGGAAGAGAATGTCAAGGACTATATAGATTTCGACGCGACATATTACCTTGATCCGGAGCGCCAAGCCCCTGAGTCGAGAAGTTTCGACACCATTTATTTCTCTGCCGGGAAAAAAGAAAAACTCTCACGCGGAGATATTGTCGGGTTCCTTGTCAAAGAGGGAGGGCTGGATGCGGCGGACATTGGCAAAATAGACGTTTACGACCATTATACGCTTGCCGCAGTAGAGTCTGAAAAGGTGTCCGGGACAATAGCCAATGTAAAAGGGAAAAAAATAAAAGGAGAAAAACGAATTATCTCGCTTGTAGGCTGACAAGCATGAGAAAGCTCTCTTTTACATATGTTGACAAAACCAAGTCCTGATAATACTTCTCCAACGCATTTACTTCCTGATTTTAAGCGTAAATGCGATAAAAGTGAGTTAAAATAATTGTCGTACGGCGATTTTTTAGTATCTTTGCAAAATTAAATTCGTTCTCCTGTAAAGGTAAAAGAGAAAGTATTCAGACTGATACTACAGGCAAATACATAAACATACATAGAAAAGGAAAATCATATAATTGAAAATCAACTATGAGCAAGACAAAGAAATTCCTGACATGCGACGGCAACCAGGCCGCGGCGCATATCAGCTATATGTTTAGCGAAGTTGCAGCCATCTACCCTATCACTCCGTCGTCGACAATGGCGGAATATGTAGATGACTGGTCGGCCGCAGGCCGCAAGAACATCTTCGGAGAAACCGTGATGGTGCAGGAGATGCAAAGTGAGGCAGGAGCCGCAGGAGCTGTACACGGATCTCTTCAGGCAGGTGCGTTGACCACAACCTACACTGCCTCGCAGGGACTTCTTCTTATGATCCCCAATATGTACAAGATCGCCGGCGAGCTGCTTCCATGCGTATTCCATGTATCGGCACGTACGCTGGCCTCTCACGCGCTCAGCATCTTCGGCGACCATCAGGATGTCATGGCATGCCGTCAGGCTGGTTTCGCGATGTTCTGCGAAGGTTCCGTACAGGAAGTCATGGATCTTTCTGCTGTGGCTCATCTTTCCGCCATCAAAGGCCGTGTGCCGTTCGTGAACTTCTTTGACGGATTCCGCACCTCACACGAGATCCAGAAGATAGAAGCCCTCAGCGAGGAAGATCTCGCTCCGCTCGTAGACCAGAAAGCCCTCGCCGAGTTCCGCGCACGCGCGCTCAATCCGGACAAGCCGGTGGCAAGAGGTATGGCAGAGAATCCGGATGTATTCTTCCAACACCGCGAGGCAAGCAACAAATATTATGAGGCAATTCCCGAGATAGTCGAGGAATATGTCAAAGAGATGAACCGTCTGACGGGCCGCAACTACGGGCTGTTTGACTACTACGGCGATCCCGAGGCAGACCGAGTGATCATAGCGATGGGTTCGGTGACACAGTGTATAAAGGAGACTATCGACTATCTGCGCGCCAAAGGCGAGAAAGTAGGTCTTGTAAGCGTACATCTTTACCGTCCTTTCTCGGCACGCCACTTCCTTGCGGCAGTACCCGCCACGGCAAAGAAGATCGCGGTACTCGACCGTACAAAAGAACCCGGAGCGACAGGAGAACCTCTTTATCTCGATGTCAAGGACTGCTTCTACGGCAAGGAGAACGCGCCGCTTATCGTAGGCGGACGCTACGGTCTCAGCTCAAAGGACACCACACCGGCACAGATGCTCGAGGTGTTCGAGAATCTCAAGGCTGACGCACCCCGCAACCAGTTCACCGTAGGAATCGTTGACGATCTCACCAATACGTCCCTCCCTGTCGGTCCCGAAATCAACGTCGGAGAGGAAGGCATGTTCCAGGCCAAGTTCTACGGACTCGGCGCAGACGGTACGGTAGGCGCCAACAAGAACTCCGTCAAGATCATCGGTGACAACACCGACAAATACTGTCAGGCATATTTCTCTTACGATTCCAAGAAATCCGGTGGTTTCACCTGCTCGCACCTTCGTTTCGGCGACGCGCCTATCCGCTCGACTTATCTGGTGAACACCCCGAACTTCGTGGCATGTCACGTGCAGGCATACCTCCATATGTATGATGTGACACGCGGACTTCTCCCCGGCGGAACATTCCTTCTCAACACAATCTGGGAAGGCGAGGAACTTGCAGAGAATCTTCCGAACAAGGTGAAGCGTTATTTCGCTCAGAACAACATCACCGTCTATTATATCAACGCTACGAAAATCGCACAGGAGATCGGTCTCGGCAACCGCACCAACACTATCCTTCAAAGTGCGTTCTTCCGTATCACGGAAGTTATTCCCGTTGATCTCGCCATAGAGCAGATGAAGAAATTCATCGTCAAATCTTACGGCAAGAAAGGCGAGAATATCGTCAACATGAACAATCAGGCAGTTGACCGGGGTGGTGAATATCACAAGCTTGAAGTAAAGGCTGAATGGGCAAATCTTGCCGATGACGCTCCGACACAGACTCCGGCCCCCGAATTCATCGAGACCGTGGTACGTCCTATCAACGCTCAGGACGGAGATCTTCTTCCTGTATCAGCATTCCAGAACAACGCAGACGGCACTTGGGAACAGGGCACTGCCGCATATGAAAAACGTGGAGTCGCAGCTTTCGTCCCAGAATGGATCACAGAAAACTGTATCCAGTGTAACAAGTGTGCTTACGTTTGTCCTCACGCTTCTATCCGTCCGTTCGTACTCGANNCTGTATCCAGTGTAACAAGTGTTCATATGTATGTCCTCACGCCTCAATCCGTCCGTTTGTCCTCACTCCCGAAGAGGCTGCCGCCGCACCTTTCGGCGACGACCACTCGAAGCCCGCACTCGGCAAGACCATGGCCGGCATGCGTTTCGTGCAGCAGGTTGACGTGCTTGACTGTCTCGGCTGCGGAAACTGTGTCGATGTCTGCCCGGGCATGAAGGGAGAAAAGGCACTCAAGATGGTTCCCCTCGAGACTCAGCTCGGTCAGGACAAGAACTGGGAATGGCTTGTGAAAAATGTCAAGAACAAAGCCGACCTCGTGGACATCACGCTCAATGTGAAGAACAGTCAGTTCGCCCAGCCCCTCTTCGAGTTCTCGGGTGCATGTTCAGGTTGCGGCGAGACTCCGTANNCTGAAACTCATCACCCAGCTTTTCGGTTCACGCGAGGTTGTAGCAAACGCTACAGGATGTAGCTCCATCTACTCTGGCTCCGTACCTTCGACTCCTTATACGACCGACGAGAACGGCCACGGACCTGCATGGGCCAACTCGCTCTTCGAGGATTTCTGCGAATACGGACTCGGTATGCACATCGCATATGAGAAACTCCGCGAACGCGTGAAAGAGGCAGCTACAAACATCGCTTCATGCGAGGAAGCTCCCGCCGAGGTACGTGAAGCCGCTCAGGCATGGCTTGCCGCACGCAACGACGCCAAAGAGTCTCACCTCAAAGGTCTGGCACTCGTTGCAGCAGCACGCCCGGGTGCGGAAAAAGGATGCACGGACTGCAAGACCGTTGTCGAACTTTCAGCTTATCTTACAAAACGCAGCCAGTGGATCGTCGGTGGTGACGGCGCAAGCTATGATATAGGCTTCGGCGGTCTCGACCATGTGATCGCTTCCGGAAAGAATGTGAACATACTCGTTCTTGACACAGAAGTTTACTCAAATACCGGCGGCCAGTCATCCAAGTCCACTCCTATCGGCGCCATAGCCAAATTCGCGGCTGCCGGAAAACGCATCCGCAAGAAAGACCTCGGCCTGATCGCGACCACCTACGGTTATGTATATGTGGCACAGATAGCCATGGGCGCAGACAATGCACAGACCCTTAAAGCGATCCGTGAAGCCGAAGCTTATGACGGACCTTCTCTGATCATAGCATACGCGCCCTGTATCAACCACGGTATCAAGAAAGGCATGGGCCACAGCCAGGAGGAGGAAAAACAGGCTGTCGAATGCGGATACTGGCATCTCTGGCGCTACAATCCCGAACTTGAGGCCAAAGGTGAGAATCCGTTCTCTCTTGACTCGAAAGAGCCGGACTGGAGCAAGTTTGACGACTTCCTCAAAGGCGAGGTGCGCTTCGCGTCGCTCTACAAGATGTTCCCGCAGGATGCAGACGAGCTGTTTGCCGCCGCCAAGGCCAACGCCCAGTGGCGCTACAACAATTACAAACGTCTTGCTGCCCAGAACTGGGGTACAGATCCCGAGCTGACGCCCGAAGAGATCGCACTCCGTAAGAATGACTGATAAAACCACGCGACATTACACAATATTATAAAGGAAAATGCCGATCTTCTTCCGAGGATCGGCATTTTTTTGTTATTTTGGATAAAAAAGTAAAGAAATTTACCGTGAGATTTTGCAGATTCAAAAAAAAGTTGTAATTTTGTAATCGAAATCACATCGCGGGATGGAGCAGTGGTAGCTCGTTGG
>DAAV01000083.1:1775-10889 GCA_001701295.1 Bacteroidales bacterium H10 | reverse complement strand
CGTAGCGGGGCGCACCACCATATCGCACTCAAGACACATTGCGACAGTATGGCAGGAAGGACACTCTGTATATTTCTTCTGACGTGCCCTGAAAGGGAATCTTTCGACTGTGCCGCATCGAGGACATTCCCAGACATCATAATCCACAGTCTTGATCTTCTCCTCGAAATCCTGCGAGTCACTCAGCAATTCATTGTCCTTATCTTCGGGAAGACGCTTCATCTTTGCTCCGCATGTGGAGCACACAACGCGTTTTGTACGCCATATCCTATAAAGGAACAATGCCATAAAGAAAAACAAAAGTCCTGCCCCGAAAGAAAGAAGCCCCACCCAGAAATATGTGAGAAGATGCGAACGCCACATCTCCGCTTTAGAATAACCGGACTTACGTTTCCGGGAACTGACGCAGTCATATATGAACATGAGCAGAGAGAACAGAAACATCATACCCGCGACAAACCGTATGAATTTCCATATGACAGCGGAATCAATATTACCGATAGCCCCGCTGAAATTATCCTGTTCAGACGAGCGCAATTCATCAGCGACCGCCGGATCCTCAAGAGCCGAAACCATAAGACGCGTGGCCTCGTTGACGGCGGCTCCGAGATCATTCTCCCGCATAGCGGGCACAATGGCATGCGTCACGATCTTTTTGCATGCTATGTCGGTCAAGACTCCTTCCACACCATAACCGGGCATTATAAACGCGCACCGCGATCCCGGAGATATCATGAGCAGGACGCCGTTGTCCTTGTCGGACTTGCCTATGCCCCAGTCAGTAAAAAGCTCTTCGCACCATTCCTGCGGAGACATGTCTCCTATTTCAGGCGGAATCGCGACAACAGCCTCTACCGTAGTGCGCTGCCTGAGTTCATAAAGACGCCTGTTCACTTCGGACTTCAGATCAGGAGAAAGCAGCCCCCCGGGATCCGAGACATATTCACGACGGTCCGCGATCTGGACATCAGGCATATCGGACGGTGTCATAACCTGCGCGAATGCCACCACCCGCAAGAGCAATACTGATATGATTACTGACAATCTTCTCATAGTAATATTATTATACGGCCGGGAGACTGTGGCCGTTCAATTTGCGATAGAGATCCAATGCATACACATCCGTCATTCCTGACACATGATCGAGCACGCTCTGTATGCGTTCATACGGCCGCAACGCGCACACGTCATATTGCTGCGGAATGACATTGAAAAGGAGTCTTGAATAATTACGGTCGGGATGGATGACAGCCTCCACAAGAGTCTCCATGAGAAACGACACGATCCGGTTTCCGGCAAGCTCTATATCCACGACCATAGGAGCGCAATAGATCTTGTTCCATGCCGTATCCGAGCATGCTCCATATGCGTCCCGCAATATATCGGGAAGACTGCCTACGAGATTTCCCTCGAAACTGCCTCTGAGTATCTCGTCTTCATGACCCATAAAGGCCTCGGCGCAATTCTCGACCAACGCACCGACTACTCCCGAGCGAAGATACGCTATCTGCTCGTTGGGGTCAGACAGCGAAGACATGACCTTTTCCATTTTTCCACGCCTCAGATCAGGAAAAAAGCCAAGGAAAAGACCTTTGACATCATCAGTCGAAAGAATCCTCAATTTGTGGGCATCCTCGATATCCATGATCCGATAGCATATATCATCGGCGGCTTCCAGGATATATACGAGAGGGTGACGTGCGAAGCGGCCCGGTTCAAGTTCCGGGATACCGAGCTGCGAGGCGACTTTACGGAAGATTTCCTCCTCACTCGCAAAAAAACCGAATTTGCCTTTCAGTCCGGCGTGTGCCGAAGTATGCGGATACTTCACGATCGAGGCGAGAGTCGAATAAGTCATCGCCATGCCGCCGCGCCTGCGCCCTTTGAACTGATGGGTAAGGAGTCTGAATGAATTTGCGTTTCCCTCAAAATTTACAAAATCAGACCATTCCCTGTCCGAGAACAGGCCACGCAAAGCCAGACCCGCGCCTTCGCTGAAGAATGTACCTATGGTCTTCTCTCCGGAATGTCCGAAAGGCGGATTACCCAGATCATGACAGAGACAGGCTGCCGCGACTATATCGCGGATATCGTCGAAGGCGGGATTAAAATCCGGATCATCATACTTCTCGCGCAGACGTATGGCAATCTCATGGCCGAGCGAACGTCCCACAGAAGAGACTTCAAGGGAGTGCGTCAGACGATTATGGACAAATATGCTTCCCGGAAGCGGGAAAACCTGTGTCTTGTTCTGCAGTCTGCGAAAAGGAGACGAGAAGATGAGCCTGTCATAATCGCGCTGGAAGTCGGAACGCGTATGGTGGCGGTCGTCATGAAATTCTTCCATCCCCAGACGTTTGTCACATATAAGTCTTTGCCAAGACATTCTGGATAGAGAGTTATTATTATTCATAAGTCTGTTGATAAAGTCTTTCCGGGGATTTTCCTATTTTTCTGAGACGCATCGCTGAGGCATGGTCTACGAACTGCACGGTTAAAATATCAGGAGCCACAAACTGAGCCTTGATTTCGCCCTCAAGAGGATTTCCGGCAGGATCGAACCATCTCATATCGTATACATCGTCAAAAACGGTTTTTACGAGGAATCCTTTTATCATGCCCGGCTTCCAGGCCGAAATATTTTTTGCCGCACCCGACAGATATAAAAGCCGATACCCGTCTCTTTCTTTAACTATCGCAAGCCTGTAATCACCTCCCGGCCGCAACATCGCGTCATCGAACGTACGGTCAAATATCTCCCATTCCCCTTCCATAGGGTCAGACGAACGGGAAAAGTAAGACAGCCTGACATCCGGATCCGCAAAATGCGATACTTCGGACGGAATAGCCGGTACTGCATCGGAATAAACATTCAACGAGGCATAGTCCACCCGTAACACAGCACCCGGCGATATAGTAAAGCCGATGCTGTCGGGACGAAAATCAGGCAAGGAAACACTGAGTAACGGAATATATGAACGATTGCCTCCGAACAATACATATGTACCGTTCTCGCGACGCAGACGGAACGAGTTTTCGTCTGCGAACATCCCGATTCCTTCTGTCAGTATATTCTCCCCCAGACAAACATCGCCTGTCATGGCCCGTACGCGCAGGCGGGTAAGAAACAATTCATCTGACGAATCATCAAGTGTCGAGACCTCGAACCGCAATAACTCGTCGCCCGAACCGACCGCGACGCCCCATGACGGATGACTTACTCTGACGCGTCGGCCGTCTGTACCGATATAACAGGAACTCCTGCCCGATGCATTTGCAAGATTTGCCGCCCTGAAAGTAAATGAGAATTCCTCCGCCTTCTCGAGGTGGAGGAATTTTGTTATCGTATCACCTGAGAAATTCTCTATAACTAACGGTCCTCCCCGGTCAGCGGAAATGCCGAGAGGATCAAAACCGCGCTGAGAATTCATATAGACGGGAGTGCGTGTATCGGCCGAAGCTATTCCACTTATAGCAGTAACTATGCCGACAAAGGCAAAGACCATGATCACGCAACCGATAATCTTATTGATCAGCCACATTGAGCGCAAGTTAAAATGGCTGCGCACTTTATCGATGAAAAACGATACGATCCACCACCAGAGCACTGCGCCTAAAAATATAAATACAAAACCTGTGATGTAATGCGGCAACGAGATTTCAGGAAGCAAAAAATTGAACCGCGCGAAAAGACCGATTATAAGAAATATGATCAAAGGATTCGAAAATGTAAACAAAAATCCCTGCAATATATCCCGTCGGTGGGTCGAACGGGCGGCATCGGGTTTCTTGAGCGTGCGTGCCGGATTGGACTTGAAAAGATAAATACCGAACACGACAAGCACCACACTGCCTATGATCTGGATGGCATTCTGATTCGCTTTCAGAAATTCTTCTATAAAAGAAAGCCCGAAACCTGTAAGAAGACAATAGAAAAGATCAGAAAGCGCCGCACCTATACCGGTAAAAAAACCGGTGTATCTGCCTTTCTCGAGGGTACGCTGCACACATAATATGCCGACCGGGCCCATCGGTGCGGAGATAATCACTCCGATCGCGAGTCCACGCCATAGCATATATAGAATACCTTCGAAAAATCCCATCTGTCACATACTGATAATTAAATAGCCTCCATAGACAGTCGGCCGACATTCGTAACGAGTAAGTCCGTACCGTTCTGAAAGAGCTGGTCCCGATGTGGCGGCGCCCCCTCGTTCGACAACGTCATAATGCGACCCGCACTCCGGACAGACGGCAAAGGGGATCATTCCATCCGTCTCCATACGGACACGTATATCGGATTGTCGTTCCACAGGACACGCAAGATCGTAAGCCATGGGCACTCCTGCCTCAAGAGTAAACGGATTTACCCCCGATATGAGCAATACCCCACCATAGCCTGTCGCAGTCGAAGCCGTATACGCAAAGTTGCGAGGCTCTCCGAGTTCCCGTACGAAAAGCCTGTAACTGCCGTAGCCGGACACGCCATAAGTGGTCCACAGATCGGGAGTCGACAGATTTATACTGACAGGCATCGCGGGGATACGGTCATCATCGACCGTATTACACGCTGAAAACAGAACCGATGCAAAAATCAGCAAACAGATATTACAGAGCGATCTCGTCATTGTCATGCCATCGGCACCTGACGGAGCATCTGCGCGAACTGGTCAGCCATCTTCTGGAGAGGTCCGTTGACCATAGGTTTGAGCATGGCAGGAATCTGGATATCGATCTGCACGTAGCTCTCGCATGTCTCTGGAGTCAGAGGTGTTATGTGAAGTGTGAGCGACATAGGCACGGGCGTGCCGAAGCCTTCCATGCGTATAAGGTTCGGAGCATCCGTCTCGGCGACCTTCAATGTCACCTCACCCGCCGGACCGGCGGGGAAACTGATCGTATCGGGAGTAACCCGCACCTGCTCGAGCATAGCAAGCTGATCGGCAGGGACCTTGTCGGCAGGAACATTTTTAAGAATACCGCCGAGGCCCTCGAGATTCGACAATTTGCCGAAAACGGTTTCCGCAGGATATGCGAGGCTTACCACCTCACTCTTGTATGTAGCCATTTCTACTTTATGATAAAAAGATTTTTATTCGCCGGGAACCCAGTTGGCCGGATCCCTGCGCCATTCTTTAAGAGTCTTCTCGTCGCCCGGCTGTATATACTGGATGTCGATAGCAGTCTCGACCATCACGTCATAACAGCACAGCGACTCAGTGTGAATGTCGGCGTCGCGCAGACGCTTCAATGTAGCCGGGAATTCATAATTGAACACACATATCACACCCTCGACCTCACATCCGGCCATACGGATCGTATCGGCGGCCTTCAGAGATCCTCCACCGGTAGCGACTATATCCTCGATCATGACCACACGCTGGCCCATCTTGAGATCACCCTCGATCAGATTTTCAAGACCATGATCTTTCGGAGTGGAGCGCACATAAACAAAAGGCAGTCCGAGCGTATCGGCCACAAGTGTCCCGAAAGGTATGGCAGCCGTGGATACCGCCGCCACGACATCGGCCGACGGATATGTCTCGACAACAGTCTTGGCCATTTCCACCTTGACGAAATTGCGTACGTCAGGATAGGAAAGGATGCGTCGGTTGTCATTGTAAATCGGGGAATTCCAGCCACTGCCCCACACAAACGGCATTTCGGGCTGAAGTTTGACAGCACTTATGTCGAGGAGTTTCTCGGAAAGTATGCGATCCGGCTTTTTCATAATAATGAGATTTTAGACCTGTTAATAGGTTTAAGGCAGGCGAAAAAGTAAACTTAATGTTATAATTTATCCTTTCCGTCCACTAAGAAAATGCAAATTTACATTTCCAACAAGAAAAATGCAAATTTAGAACGTCAATTGTGATATAATCTATCCTAATTTTACATTTTTTAAACAACTTCTAAAACGTGACACCTATTGTAAGCAGAGAAATCACGGAAGATGGCGAATCCTTCCTGACAGCAGATGCCGCCGCGGAAAGTGTCGCCCCTGTGGTGCAGACATCATCGACGATCAAAATCTCTTTTCCTGCAATATCTTCGGGATCGACAAGTCTGAAAATCCCGGATGTGTTTTCCAGGCGTTCGTCAAGCGTCATCGACGTCTGCGTGCGGTGGGGTCTGACTGCACGAAGAGCGTTCACGACCGGGATTCCGGTTATCTTACTGATTCCTCCCGCGATTTCTTCTGTCTGGTTATATCCTCTCCGGGCTTTCTTCATGAAATGCATGGGAACAGGAACCAGAGCGTCTATTCCGGTCAAAAAACCGGTGGTTAGAAGTTCGGTCGCGACCACGCTCCCTAGATACCTGGCCAAGCCTCTGAATCCATGATATTTAAGGTCGTGCATAAGAACAGAAAGATCAGAGTCACGCGAATAAAAAAAGTGACCCGAGGCCTGACGGAAAGGAAAGAGACCGAGAAAACGCTGCTCCATCCCGTTGTCGGGCAAACGATGCCAGTTGGTCCGGGGCAATCTTGAAAGGCACGACGTACATACATATTTTTCCGACCTTGAAAGTCCGAGCCCGCAAACATGGCATGTACGCGGAAACATGAAATCGCCTATATGAGACAGAAAGTTCATTGCCTGCAAAGTCTTTCTATCTCCCTTCGGGCGATATCTGATTCAAATCCTCGAGTCAGCAGATAACGGTACAGGACAAGACGATCGCGTGGCACAGAAAGATCCAGTGATCCGGATTTGGCTCCGGCAGCACGCGCCACAGCCGCCACGTAGTCGTCGTCATCAATTTCGGCAAACGCGTCGCTGATCGTCCGAGAAGGAATGCGCCGGGCAAGGAGAGCGGCCCTTATTTTATTACGGCCCCATGCGGAAAAACGCACTTTATCGCGTGAGAAGCTTCGGGCATAACGATATTCATCGATGAAACGACGAGCTACAAGCTCATCAATCACAAATTCGATATCAGAGGCAGAGAGGCCCTTTAGGCGCAGTTTACGAGAAATCTCGAACGCACATTGCTCCGAGCGGGCGCATAGATCCGCCATCTTCAGCAATGCCTCATGCCTGCCGAGAGGTTTTCTTGGAAATGCCATAAGCAACTGTTCAAAAACATTTTACATTGGCCGGTCTGACAGCCGAGGCAAACCGCTTACGTCGGGATATATCCTCCATGATCTCGACCGAAACGAATCCATCTGACTCCAACATCGCCCGGAGGCTGTCGGCAAACATAGGATTGATCTCGAAATAAAGACGTCCGCCGGGCACCAGAGATCTTATCGCTATCTCCGAAATACGGCTGTAATATATCAACGGACGGTCATCACTCACAAACAGAGCCTGTGCCGGCTCATAGTCGAGCACATTGCTGTCCATATCCTTACGCTCGCTCTCAGCCACGTAAGGCGGATTGCTCACTATGATGTCAAAAGAATCGGATGCTGCCTCATAAGTGAATACGTCGGCATGTATAAAATCTATACAGGCGTGCAGAGCGGCCGCATTCTTACGGGCCACAACAAGCGCATCCTCCGAAATATCGATCGCCGTGACTTTCGAAAAAGGGAGATTGCGCGACAAGGCTATGGCAATGGCGCCTGAACCTGTGCCTAAGTCAAGAACCCGGAGATCCGGCCCGGGATTATGCTTCACTATTATATCTACCAGCTCTTCCGTCTCAGGCCGCGGTATCAGGACAGCCGGAGATACATGAAAGTCCATACCATAAAACCGGGCCTCCCCCAGAATGTATTGCAATGGCTCCCCCTTGACGAGGCGTTCCATAATGACATTTATCTTGTCAAGGATATAATCAGAAACCATACGGTCGTAATTAATCACAAGATCAGTAGCAGTCCAGCCTTTGAGATGATGGAATATAAGCCCGGTCATGCCTCGGGCCTCCCCCTCGCCATAATGTCGAGCAAGAATACGCCGGAGCTCTCTCGCCAACTCTCCGACCGACCAATCCTTATGAAAATCAAGTTCTGCCATACGCTTAACTTAAAATTTGGTTAAAAATCACGACAGATGTCCATGTGAAAGACGCTCCACAGAGTCAAATATTTTCTTTTTCAATATATTTTTTCGCGATTTTTCATTAATTTTGCAAAATGACGTCCTTATACGCCATCATCTTTCCTAAAACAGCTGTCACATATAATCAAACATGAAAAAAAATTTATTTCTTGTCATCACGGCATCCGTATCGGGACTGCTTGCATCTGCGGCTCCACTTACCCCTGAAGCCGCACTTCTACGCGCAACCGGATCAGACATCCAGGCAAAAAAGCTGGCATCCGGAGACCGCACTGAACTCAAGTTCACAAAATCAGTCGACAACAAGCCGATGATATATATGTTCGGCCGAGGCACGGACAACGGATTTATCGCTGTCTCGGCAGATGACACAACTGTTCCCATCTTAGGCTACAGCACGTCAGGCACACTTCCGGCAACCGAGGCCGAATTGCCGGACGGCATGAGATACTGGCTGACAAGTCTCGCCGAACAGGCGGCACTGAACACCGAATCATCTACGACCGGCAACCCGAAACATGTATCGGCCCAACGGACAGAGATAGCGCCTATGGTAAAGACACGCTGGAATCAGGGCAGCCCCTATAACGACAAATGTCCCGAAGTCAGCGGCAACAGATGCGTGACAGGATGCGTGGCCACAGCCATGGCGCAGGTTCTCAGATATCACGCTTATCCTGCAACCGGCACCGGAACTCATTCATACACATGGAACGGACGTACACTTTCATTCGATTATGCGTCAACTACCTTCGAATGGGATAAAATGACCGACAACTACAATGACGCATCCACACAGGCCGAGAAAGACGCCGTATCGACTCTCATGTATGCTTGCGGCGTATCGGTGAACATGAATTACGGCACCGGCGGATCGGGAGCAGTCTCAAAAAATCTCGGCAGTGCGCTGATCGACAATTTCGGATATGACAAAGGAGTAAGCTATCTTCTACGCGACTATTATACAATACCCGAATGGGAAAATATCATATATGACAATCTGAAGAATTTCGGTCCGGTGCTCTACGGAGGCGACAGCAATTCAGGCGGCCATGAATTCGTATGCGACGGATACAGAGATGGATATTTCCACTTC
>DAAV01000083.1:256-1769 GCA_001701295.1 Bacteroidales bacterium H10 | reverse complement strand
TTAACAGCCCTTGATCCGGGATCGCAGGGAATCGGAGGAAGCACATCGGGTTATAATTTCAATCAGGAAATCATCGGCAATGTCAGCAGTGAACATATATCCGATTCATATTACCAACAAATCATATGGAATGGCAACTTCTCAATATCGCCCCTGTCGACAACAAAAGAGAACAGCCTAAATATAACAGGCGGTTTCTATAACTACTCTTATGCCGATCTCGAGAATCTCCGCATAGGCATACTCATCACTCCGGCCAACGGAGGAGATCCTATTTTCGTCACGATCCTCAACTTCGAAAACCTCAAGCCAAACTACGGCATATCGCAAACCACAATGCAGGCTGCCATTCCGGCAGATCTTCCGGACGGCTCATATAGCGTCACGCCGGCTTTCAGATGCGGAGACGAAGGTAAAGCCACACCCATAATGACACTTGTCAACTCCATCAGAAAATATGAAATGACTGTCACGGGAGACAACATAACATTAACTGCGGAAGAACCAGCTGCAATCCAGGCGACAGATTTCCAACTCGTTTCCGATCTTTACAAAGGGAGTGACTTCAAAGTAGGCGCGACTCTGACAAATGACAGCCACGATAGGGAATATCAGGGTATACTCGCTGTCGGATTAGTCGAGGACAACTCAATCGTGGCGATCGGCAACGACATGAACATCGTGCTTGGGCCGGAAGAGAGTCTTGACTGGGAATATATATCTCCACTGAGATATCCCACCAATTCCGACAATACTGCAAATATACCTGATGCAGGCATATACAGCATGTATCTGCTCGAAAAAACAGACGGGAGCTACTATATTGTCGCCGGCCCGATACAGGCGGAATTGCATGATGCCGCGGCTCCGACTCTCGAAATAACATCAGTGAATATAGAGGACGGCCAGTATTATTGGGACATGAAAGCCTCGGCGACATTGAAATGTACGTCCGGCTACTTCGCCGGGAACCTCAGAATGTATATCTTCCCGTATGTTTCCGGTCAGGTATCCTCCATAGCAAGCTTCGAATCCGAATTCATATCGGTATCGGGTGCCTCCACAGCCGGCGCCACACAATCGGAACGCGGCGCCGCAACAGGAGAAACAGAAGTCAACTGGCATTTCAATTTCAGCAATGCCGAACCGGGAGGAAAATATTTCACGAACATATATGCCGGCTCCACATATCTGGGCGGCCAGAAAATATTCACTGTAGCGGACCAAGTATTAACAGGAATAGGACTCACACCTGCCGAGGGTGCGGAAATCATAGACCGTGAATTCATCACCCTGACAGGATTGACAGTAAAAGACCAACGTCCGGCTCCCGGACTCTACATAGTTCGTGAAAAACATGCGGACGGCACAGTAACGACAAGACGCGCCGCCATCAGGTGACAGCGTCCAAAACTAACAGATAAGCATCATAATGATTTATGAGCGAAGATCTTTTTGACACGATAGACAACTCTGAAAACAATATTCCGGAAACTCCGGAGACAGTAGAGGC
>DAAV01000083.1:0-190 GCA_001701295.1 Bacteroidales bacterium H10 | reverse complement strand
GCGCCCCGGCATGTATATCGGCAAACTGGGCGACGGCTCCCATTCCGACGACGGTATCTACATACTTATCAAAGAAGTCGTAGACAACTCTATCGACGAGTTCAATATGGGCATGGGAACACGGATTGACGTCACTCTTGACGAGAACGGCGAAGTGTCGGTCAGAGACTATGGACGCGGCATACCTCTC
>DAAV01000116.1:10254-13986 GCA_001701295.1 Bacteroidales bacterium H10 | reverse complement strand
TTTTGCACTACGAATCACATCGTAGCCTGTGCGGATGTTTCTGTGGTCTGTGTTGTGATTTGCTTCGAATTTATTATTTTTGCACTACGAATCACATCGAAGCAGTAGATAAATCTACACCTTTAATAGTTGTGATTTGCTTCGAATTTATTATTTTTGCACTACGAATCACATCTAAAAAGATTATCTCCTCACGTGAATATTGGTTGTGATTTGCTTCGAATTTATTATTTTTGCACTACGAATCACATCTGCTAAGAAACGTATGTCTAATCCAAATAAGTTGTGATTTGCTTCGAATTTATTATTTTTGCACTACGAATCACATCCTCAATCGTAGTATTATTCTGAAATATAGAGCTTTATGTCTCAGAATAGAATTTAAAAAAGTCAATCGATTAAATCGGTTGACTTTTTTATATGGTAAGCATACGGTGCCGCACGTATTGTGAAGTTTGCCAAAAATAGCGCGAAGAAGCCCGAAGGTTGAGTAATTTCGGGCTTCTTCGCACTATTTTGAATGTGTTTGTTTGGGGGTTGATCAGTCAGGGTCCGGCAGGTTCCAAGGCTTGACATCAGGTTGTTTGGAGTATTCCATCGGTAGAAGGTCCTCCATCGACCGACCGCTCTTCCGGCGGGAGGGTATTTCCACAAGAACATGTTCGAGCCATTGACGTGGATCGACGTTGGCTGGACGGCAACTTGCCAGAAGTGAGTAGACTATGGCAGCGCGATAGGCCGAGGCGTCGTTACCACAGAAGAGCCAGCTCTTGCGTCCAAGCGCAAGGGGACGTATGGCATTCTCGATGAGATTGTTGTCGATGTCGACACGGCCGTCGTTGACATATACGGCCAGACGGTCCATCAGAGAGTAAGTGTAGGCGATGGCTTTGCCCATTAGGCCTGATTCAAGCACTTCGGCGTAGGTGTCGACACACCACCGTTCCATGAGCTGTATCACCGGATATGCTTCTTTCTGACGCAGTTCCATTCTCTGATCGGGAGTCATGGCGGCTTCATCAGCCTTACGCTCCACTTCGTAGAGTTTACCGATCATGACGATGGCCTGGGTGGCGAGTTTCTGATTCTCCTTGAGTGCATCTGCGAACTTGCGTCTGGCATGAGCCCAGCAGGCGGCTCCGATGACTCCGTTTGCTCCGCAGAACTGGTCGTAAGCCTCATAGCCGTCACTCTGGAACATGCCGCGGTAGCCGCCCAGGAGTTCCCTGGCGGTCTTTTTTGACCTTGATCCACGGTCATACCAGAAGAAAAGCGATCCTGTCAGTCCGTCACGCACACACCATTCATATCCCTTGCGTGCCTTGTGCTTCTCATTGTCAAGGACCGGCACGACGCTCTCATCCACCTGTATGTATTCGCTCGCCATCACCTGCTTGCGCAGAAGCTTGTACAACACGTTGAGGCTTTCGACCGATTTCTCGTACCAGTCACCCACAGTGGAAGCCGGCAGCCTTAGGCCGAACTCGCGGAAGCGGTTGATCTGCCGGTAGAACGGAAGGTGGTGGAGGAACTTGCTCAGGATTATCTCTGCAAGCACCGAGGCTCCGGCCATACCGTGTTCGATGGGGGCCTGTGGAAGCGGGGCAATCCGTATCTGACGGTCTTCAGGGTTCCTATCCATCTCCTCACGGAGGATTACCTTGTGGCGCACGGTACGCTTCACATAAACCTTTGGCGCCACCATTTCAAGCCGGTCGCCCGTCTCTGTGCCTATCTCTACATATGAGTCAAGGAGTTGGCCATCGGCATCGGTGGCACCTTCGGGATAAAGGTGGTTCTCCACCACCATAAGTCCGGTAGTGTCAAGGCTTCTACGCTTCGGCTGCTTTTTAACGGTGACGGTCTTTGTGATGACTTCTTCCTGTCTGTCGGCTTCTGCTTCCAGATTCTTCTTTTCCTCCGGAGTCATCTGTGACAGTTCCTCTGCCGAGAACAGCGACAGCTGGTTGGGATCAAGCGGAAGGTGTCTCTTCTCGCTCATGCGTCCGAAGAAACGCTTCTTCCAGTAGTCGAGCTGCTGCAACAGACCGCTCTTCTCCTTTTCAAGGCTTATGTTCTCCTTCTCAAGCATGGACACACGTTGACGCAGATAGGCCAGCTCCTCTGCTTCCGAGGCAAAGGATTGCTGTTGGTCCACTGATGTCTCAGGTTGTGCCATATCGTGCTTTTTTATTGGTGTAAAATTACAAAATATCAGCGACTTACACAAGCAAATAACTGACTTTTCTATCGTGGCATTCATATTTTGACGGCCTCTCTTCGCAGTATGTCAAGTCGTTGACGGCGCGTGGCTCCATCGGCCATTATACCCTCCACGACCATCACCAAGTCACGCCATGCAAGACTGCCGTCGTATTGCAGGCCTGAGGGTTTGCCGAAAGTGCCGCGTTCCAGCATTTTGGCGTACAATACAAGACCTCCGGGCTCCCAGTGGAGCAGCTTCATGCGGTTGCGGTGACGGTTGATGAAGATGTAGACGTCTCCGTCAAGGGGATTGCGTCCCATGCGGTCTCGAACCAGTCCCGAGAGCGTGTGGAAACTCTTGCGCATATCCGTTGGCTCAGAGTAGAGCCAGTAGCGCATGCTGTCGTTGAGATTGAACATCGCTCAGAGACTTTTTACCAGAGCCGACAATAGCTCCGCGCTTATCTTTCCGTTGATTCTAACCATTCCTCCGTGGCTTGTCTGACATTCGATGATCAGCGTTTACGACTGTCGGCGTAGAGCTCGCCCGGGATTGATGCTCTGATCCATAGCCGTCACCGATGACGGGACATACTCTCCGTTTGACTTCAATTGAATGAATGATCCCGAGGTTTCCTGCGGATGCGATTTCTCTGCCTCAAGATGACGGCGCCGTGATTTATAGAACTCCCAGTGGGTTATACCCAACTCCATAAGACGATCCCTGCGAGTTATTCCGTGGGTATCGCAATATCCGATGATCTCCAATACCTGTTCCTTGCTCAGCATATCTTTTTTGCTCACAAAGTTACAGCTCTAGAGAATGTCCGGAAATACGTGCGTCACCGTATGCTTACTTTATATGTTGGTTTTTAGATATATTTACGATAATTGGACAACACAATATATGACATATATGGCACAATTAAAAAACTATGGCCAATAATTTCAAAACAACTCAAGTTGAATTGCATCTGGAAGCGGAGGAGTTTTCTTCATCCCTTCAAATAGCAATATCTCATTAAACTGCCTCTCGGTAATCGTAATTATGCATATCTTTCCTTCCTCCGGGAGAAGGTTCTTTATTCTATCTATATGTACTTTTGTATTTTCGCGCGACGCACAACTCCGTACATATATTGAAAACTGAAACATTGTGAATCCATCTTGTATCAAGGATTTGCGAAATTCAGAATAGCGTTTTCGCTGCAATTTGGTTTCAGTAGGCAAATCGAACATAATCAATATCCACATTAGTTGATATGAGCTTACACGTTGATATGAGATAAAATCTATGGGCATGGTAATTTTTAATTAACCTCTATTTCCGGATATACAAGTTTTCTGGTTTCTCCGAGATAGCATTTAGCCAAAGACGCACTGGTCATAGAAGCTGCCACCATAAGCGGCCTGGAGAGTTTTCCCATCATGACATCAATAGTTGGCAAGGTGAGAAGATGTTTCTTAGTCTCTTTTGATATTTCAGGAGGAAGTCCAAGAAAACGTATGAGTTTCACCACCATCAGA
>DAAV01000116.1:181-10185 GCA_001701295.1 Bacteroidales bacterium H10 | reverse complement strand
CAGACTCCGAGCTATAATTGCCCTCAAAATAGCATACCCATAATTCAGCAAACCATTAGGGGCCTCACCCTCTTGTCTTCTAACAAACCCGGGACATTCTCCAAATAAATTTCTCCAATAATAGGCCGCAGCTCTGCCTTCAAGATTATCGGGGTCACCGCTTTTGACTTGTGATGCCCCTGCGAGCATATTGCCGATTTCCATATTATTAACTTTTCTGAGCACGGCTCCCTGATTTCTGATTTTCATGGAGACTGTCTGCTGCCACAATTGTTTCTTAAGCGGTAAAGAGGCCGATATCTGTGCGCCGAAGCGCTCGGATTGCTCTGTATTTCCTACGAGAGGAAGCATCAGTCCGGAAGGCATGTGCTTGCTGTCGCAAACTATCAAAGCCACCTTGTTTTCCAACAATGCAGATATAAGATAGGAAGACAGTGTGACTTGCTCGCTTTCTATCACCACCACTCCAATATCCTCGATTGGCCTTGTATGTTCGCAAAGCTCCCCCGTTTCAGGATCATCCATACGAATAATCAACTGACGGTTTCTGCAGCACAAATACGCACGATTGTNNAAACATAATGTTTTCTTTATCATCGGAGAGAAGATTAAGCTTACCCAATATCGATATCGATACTTTCCGAGGATGCAAAGCAGCTAAAGAAGATATCGACTTAATTATATAGTATTGTTTTATTTCCTTGTCGCCATCCTCTATGGCTGCCGTAGTGTTTGTGTGGTATTTAAAGCAATACACACCTAAGGACAACTTCCATACCCTATAAAGATGCCGATTGATAATGCGCCTATCTCGAGACGCGACAGCATCATTCCATTCATCATCCGACATGCCGAGCACTACCATTTCGTTGCGTTGCAGTGACATCACAAACTCACTGCCGACAGGAGGAAAAATCTTTGCAATCTCTTCCACGCAATCCGAGTCTCCCATCGCAACAAGAGTATCCCAGGCATCATTCGGTTTCTTGATTATAGATGGCAAACCGGCATTTTTCCGCTTGACACAATCCCAAAAGCTCACCACTGATTCCACGATCTTGCCATCGGGGTTTCTATAAAAGGCCACATGATGATTATTGCGTTTCTGTGCATATCCGACTATTTTGCCATGATCATCTTTGCGCACTCCGGCCATAGTCGACATCTTGATACCGGAAAACAGTCTTACTGTCCTGATTCGTTGCTTACAAGCCTTATCCGAATATAATGGTCGTTCTGAGAGACTTTTCACGAACTCTTTATCCACATTCCCGACTTCTCCAAACCGAGTCTCTAAGATCTTCCGTATATGCGCATCCACAATATAACGCAGATCTTTATACACGATTGATTCAACGGGATATTTTACAACAATCTCTTCGCGGTAACATCCGATGCTTTCTACAGTGCAGCCATTGATCTCTATGGGATTTTTCTTAAGCTCCTTTAAAGTTTTTTTCTTGTCTCCGTCATTCTGCCGCAACCGCAGTTCAAGTTGCCTACGAATATCAATATTTTTTATGAGGTCAAGATTGTCAAGAGCAAATTTCAATTTCTTTTCACCATCGTCAACCTTTATACGTCCGTAAACTGTCTCCTTATGCAGCGGAGCACGAGGAATCACAATTCCTGTCTGCACGCATATTCGTTTACCGTTTTTGCGGATATATCGCTTCCCCGGTGTCGTCAGTTTTTTACCTGATTTAAACGATACCGCCACTTCTTCCAAAGCTTTTACAACCGTTGCCCGATCTATATGCGGTCTTTCGGCTGCCCATTTATCCAGGCCATGCCATTCGGCCGAGTCTTCATCAACTTCGGACAAAGCATTCAGAGTATTAAGACGCTGTATGTACCCCTGGCGCGTCAAGGCTACCACCAAAGCGTCCAGCGCATGGTGTCTGTGATCCTTACGTTTCGACCAGTCTCTGATTCGGCGTGCCGTATGTTTCTGACCATGAGTCTCATATTCCACTACCTCGGTCAATCCGGCACTTTCATATCGCGGAAAGTTGATATCGTGCAGAATCGTGTCATATCCCCAGGCATGTCGGAAAAAGTCAGTTACCCTTCCGGAAGAAGCATATACATTACGGATCACGCCAGAAAGTATTTCCTTGGATTTACGAGAGATATACTGGGTCTCCCGTAAATCTCTCTCAATAAAATTCTCTGGAATTGCCGAGCCCGACATCAGAAGCCTATCGCGTTTACCTCTCGAAATCCTATTGTTTTTATATAAATCCTCTACACGGTCAAGGTAGGAATTAAATTCATGCTCTCCTCTCGACTTCATAAAATCGAATGCCGTCATTGCACCTTTGGAGGCATTACACTCCCTACATGCGCATACCTTATTGGCCAGGCTGTCATCAAACATCCTTGAACGAGGAATTATATGCTCTATATCATATCCATGTCCCTCTATGAACTGATAAGGTGTAATTGGCTTTCCGCAATACATACATTTATTTTCCGTCTCCTTCAGCATTTTCATTTTCTGAATACGCCGACGCGTAGGCAGAATATCCAATTCCGCAACCTCTTTTTCCAAAGCCTTGTTCTCACGTTCAAGCCGCGAAATATCCTGTGCCATTTTTTCGCGGCCTTCCTTATCTCTTTTCAGTTCGCGTGCCAGTTCCACGCGAACTTCATCTATTACGCCGTACTCGTCAATAATGGCATTTACGACATTGACCGTCTGATTGAGTATTTTCTCAACTACCGGTTGCCGTAGTTCTCCTTTATGAATAGACTTGAGATGGTGTTGTAATTCTCTTTTATTATTTTCATCCTTCGTCAGGCTATTGCTATGATTTATGCCAAGCACCACACACGCATCACTGTACTTCAGCCCTTTCTTTAACAATGGCAAGAGTTTGCGGATAAATTTTGCAGATTTATTGGCATAACCGGCCTTTACAAAATCAAGAGCATAAAGACGGTTCAACGTTTCAGTATCACTGATTCCAAATTTCTCTGACAGAACCTTGAACAGTTCATCCTTGTCATTGATGGAATATAGTGTATGCCACAACATATAAAAAGGCTGTCGTGTAAAGAAAGAAGCTACACGCGGAAGTATCTCGCCGGTGTTTTTATCAACATCAGGATTAGAGGCCGGGATCTCCTCAGAAATCTCAAAGCTCAGAAATTTATTCCTGTTCGGACAGTTTCCGAGAGCTTTGGCAATCTGACATCGGGTCGTATTGCCCTGAATTCCTTTGCCGAGTGCTTTATCTGATTTGTACCCGTCATCAGATGTCAGACCTAAAATCTTAAGAAGATCCTTCTCTGTCATTTTCTCATTTGTATTGAGAAAATCAAAAATCCTGTCTCTTTCCTCATCCGTAAAAATATACTCAGGCATAAGTTTGCGGGCTCCCTTCGGAGCAGAAGCCGGATCATCAAAAAGTGACGGGAGATGATCTGATTTTCTGCTTCGAAGCCGAGAATTAACAAGTTTTATATTATTGATGGATTCATATATTCTGCAGACCTGAGCTAAGGGAGATGTGCGGGGAGTGACTTTAGGTCCGCTTTCTACCTTCTTCCCTCTTTTGTTAAGAAACTCACGACGTTCAAATTCACAGAAAGACACAAGATTTTTGCAAGACTTCAAAGGTCGCTGATAGAAAATAATCTGTTTGATCGCGATCTGATTCTCTTCCGTCAGTATCTCCGGATAAAATTCGCTTTGAACCTTTAAAATACTGTCCACCTCCTCTTCATAAGCTTTGCGGGGACACACTTTCTCTTTTACGCGATATGTATAATATCTTTTGCCATTGGGATTAATTACTTCTGATTCCTTGAGTTTGGCATAGAAATATTGACCGACGGTTTCGCCCGTTTCTTGCATCTCTAAATAACGATCATTGATTTTAGCGACATAATCGGTCTGATTGGAATCACCAAGATCTGATTTGGCATGCTTGTATCCCCGCCGATGATTTATATGAAACAACACTGCCGCCAGATTTTCCAAGGAAAGTCTTGTGCCGGGAGTAGCAGCGTCAGCTCTTGATTTCCATACTTCCAACGGACTTGCCGGTGATAATCTGAAATGTGAATCGATCATTCCAATTTCAACCAACAGTTTTTTAAGTTGTTCCCGATGCAACTGGAAACGGTCTAAATTTCTCCTCATCTGCCGGCACCGCGTTCGTTCCGCACAAGGACTTTCTCCACGTCCTTTGGAGAAATCGGCTGCAGTAGTGTCGTCGCTATATGGGATTATACGACTGCCCATTCCTAATATTGAAACGGGATTATTATTATCATCAATCTCAATTAAGGCCCATCCTATAGATGTGGTTCCAAGATCAAGTCCAAGTACGTTCATAATTAAGAATCAGTTTAAAGACAAATGTGATTCACGATTTAGGATACTGAAGTATTTTTACCGGCGCATGCTTCACAATAAAGATAAATAATAACAGGCGGTTATCATCAGATTTCACCTGCAAAAATAAAATAAATTTTGATATTTTATTACAAAATTGAAATAAAATTTGCATTTTATTTCAATTTTGCATACCTTTGTGATGCAAAATAATCGAAGCAAATCACAATAAGGATTATTCCGTTGTGAAAACATCTGGAGAGGGAGAACCCTGAGGTTTTCTCTCTCGTCTTTTTATGAGACAACAACACCAGGAAAAATCTAAAACTTTTCCGGCCGGTACGGGTTATTATTAGGAGACATGCTATCGAAATCTGAACTTAATAATATAATAAATCTGAAACTGTCATGCTCAAGGAAATAAAAGCGCGACCTGTCGTCGCACCGCTGCCCGTACTTATCGTAGGAACTTACGATGAGAACGGTGTGGCCGATGCCATGAATGTGGCATGGGGCGGCCAATGCTGGGACCGCCAGATTGCCCTAAATATCTCATCCAATCACAAAACCACTGATAATCTGCGGCTCAAAAAAGCATTTACCGTCCACATCGCTACAGCCGAACGCGTAGAACTCGCAGATTATCTCGGTATCGTGTCAGGACATAGTGAACCGAAATTGGTTCATGTCAACGCAACTGTCACTAAGGGTAAAATTGTTGACGCTCCGATTATCGAAGACTTCGTATTGGCCATGGAATGCAACGTAGTCTCCATGACAGATAATGAGGACGGCGGTGTCCGCGTGGTCGGTGAAGTGGTCAGAACCGTTGCTGACGACACAATTCTCGACAGCGATGGAAAGGTCGATTTAGGAATGCTCCATCCTATATGCTTCGATCAGGAAAAAAGAGTATACCGCACAATCGGCGCCCCTATTGCCGAAGCCTTTCTCGTAGGCAAAAATCTGAAAGGAATGTAAAGTCTTTCTCCTGAGTAATAAATAGAAATTTTTCAAGTGCGTGTGATTACTGATGAGGAATCATGCGCACTTGCTAATTTACAGCCGTTTATCCGTCCACAATTGCATATTTATCATTTTTAATCAAATATGTGCCATAATGTAAGATGGTGTGATAAAGCAAAGATAAGAAGCCTGCAGAGAACTTTATTCAAGACTTTCTAAGCTTGCCAATATACCTTAAAAGATTTTTCACAATGTATCTCGGACGTAACGCATCCGATAGAAATATAGGGCGAACACCACTGAGCCATTTTCCGAAAACATCAAACGACTCTTGATAAGCCTCGTTGAACAGACCGATTTCAGATTCAAGCCATTCGGGTGAGATCAGTCTTCGTTTATAATGCTTGTAATACTTTCTAAAGAACTTACGGAGCACTTTCCTGTCACGATTAAAAGGGGAGGGCGCTGTAAAGTTAAAATCTTTGGCATAACTTTGCAAACAAAGAGTATCAGACATTATAAAAGGGCCAAGCCCCGGAGAGACAGGCCAAATGAAATATGAAGCGTCAATATATGTCACTTTCAAGTTCTTCAACCGATCTATACCCTGCTGATAATTATTGATATTCGGATATTTTTCAATTACAATCAGCCTTGATCCGCAAGGAGCAAAAAGCATATTGTGTGCAAGCGTACCTGATATTACCATAACCTCACGCGCATTCGCAAGGTATCCGATCAATTGCACAAGGGTGATTTTCTCAGGAAAAATCGCTACAAAACCGTTGTCCTTGAAGAACTGCTCGATCTCAATAGTACCATAATCGTTCTCTATCGCCTTAGCCAACTGCGACCGACCGAGAATTAATTTCTCAGGATAATCCATATCGGGCAACTCTTCCGAAGCGGCATCTATGATCTTATCATATACCACGGACGATTCCTTAAGAATATAATCCCGGGGAATCATTCCTCTGCGAGGAACATATACTTTCCTGTACCTGACCGGACGGGAAACAATCTCAATCTTATCCCATACGCCCAAAAGATTGAGAGCTAATCTAATATTTGGATGTATTTCAGGTGACCCTGTTTCACAGCTGAAAACATATTTGTCTGCGTCTATCTTTCCGAGAAACCAAAATGTAGAAAGACAATCCGTTATGAAATGCCCCCAATGCTGATTAAAATAGCCCAGATAAACAATGATTTTATCTTCTTTATTGAAGATCAGGCTGGATGCATGTTGCTCTATCTCTTCAGGAAAATCGACACAATGCGAGTCAACGACAAATCTCCCGGAATCATCGACAACGCCGGCAATTAAATCTCCATGACTGTCGATATAGGGCGGGACAACGGCTCCGTCAGAAACAGCAGTGATACGTGACTCGCCATAATCACGATAAATCTCGTATCTTGACTTGAGAAGGGCTGCTTTCTTCGGTCGTAAATACTTGTATTCGATATCCATTACAAAAGACAAATATAACAGTTAAGAGGGTGTTCATTCCTTTGCAAATTTAACTAAATAAATCTAAAGCCACAAGATCCGGCAACAAATCAATGTGACGCATGGCGGATCGTCCGGCATTATATAAGAGCGTGTTTTTGATACAGATGAAAGATATGTCTCAGATACATCCATCAGGCAGAACCGGACGGTGCGGCGCACAGAGGTGCAAAAAATAAGGGCGACCGCAATGTGGACCTCCGACCGCTACGCGAATGAAATTCTTCCGGAGAATACTTATAGAATTTTTCAAGTGTGTGTGATTCCTGATGCGGAATCATGCGCACCTGTTGATTTACAGCCGTTTACCTGTCCATAATTGCACATTTTAACATTTTTTAATTACATATGTGCCATAATTTAAATTTTGTCATAATTATAAATATTTTAAAATCTTTTTGTAAATTGCGAGCGTTTTAAATACACATTTCACAAACAAAGACCCACTTTTTGATATAAAAGTGTCACAAACAGTTTCTCAGGCTGACAACAATTACCCTATCATTTACTCTGTTTTAACACATTCCACTATGATTGAACAGTACTTGACACAGACCGAGTTCTCCTCTTATGATGATTTTTGTAAAAACCTGCATATCCGCGTCCCCGCGCGTTTCAACTTCGCCTACGACGTAGTCGACAGGATCGCCTCCGAAGATCCGTCGCGACCGGCATTGTTGTGGACAGACGAGAACGGTGGCGAACGGTGCTTCTCTTTCGAGGATATCTCCTCGGTTTCCGACCGGACGGCATCTTTCTTCCAGAGTCTCGGCATCGGCCGCGGCGACAGGGTCATGCTGATTCTCAAACGCCACTGGCAGTTCTGGACATGCATGATGGCTCTCCACAAACTGGGAGCCGTGGCCATTCCCGCCACTCATCTTCTCACACCGAAAGATATCATCTACCGGTGTGATAAAGCAAAGATAAAGATGATAGTGGCGGCGGGGGACAAGGAAATAATCCGGCATATCTCGGAAGCCGCTCCCGACTGCCCTACCCTGCGATACGTAGCGGTGACCGGTTCCGAAATCCCCGCCGGATGGTTCGATCTTGACAAAGCCACGGAAAACGCCACTCCCTTCAGGCGTCCCGAAATAGCCAATGACAATACCGACACCATGCTGCTTTATTTCACTTCCGGCACTTCGGGCGAACCCAAAATGGTAGCTCACGACTTCACATATCCTCTCGGACATATAGTCACGGCTTCCTACTGGCACAACCTGCATCCCGGCTCGCGTCATCTCACTGTGGCCGATACAGGATGGGGAAAAGCCGTGTGGGGAAAACTCTATGGGCAATGGATGGCCGGTGCAGAAGTATTTGTATATGATTTCGAGAAATTCGTTCCCGCCGATCTGTTGCGACAGATGGAAAAATACCGCATAACTTCATTCTGCGCGCCTCCGACAGTCTATCGTTTCATGATACGAGAGAATCTTGACGCCTACGACCTGTCGGCACTCGAATGGTGCACCACTGCGGGAGAAGCCCTCAATCCATCCGTGGCCGAAAGCTGGAAACAGCATACGGGCATCGATCTGCGCGAGGCATTCGGGCAGACCGAAACCACGCTGACCGTCGGGACATTCCCGTGGATGACGGCACGCCCCGGATCAATGGGACTTCCCAATCCACAATATGACATACGCGTGGTCGACACGTCTATGCGTGAGGTCGGTCCGGGCGAAGAGGGCGAGATCGTGATCCGCGTGCCGGAAAACGGACCGAAGCCTGTCGGACTTTTCAAGGAATACCTCGACGATCCCGAGCTTACCAAAAGCGCATGGCATGACGGTTACTACCATACCGGCGACATAGCATGGCGCGACGAAGACGGTTATTTCTGGTTTGTCGGACGAAAAGACGATGTCATCAAATCGTCAGGCTACCGCATCGGGCCCTTCGAGGTGGAAAGCGCCTGTCTCACTCACCCGGCCGCGGTGGAATGCGCCGTGACGGCGGTTCCCGACGACGTGCGCGGACAGGTGGTGAAAGCCACTATCGTCCTCGCCAAAGATTTCGTCGCCAAAGCCGGAGCGGATCTCATCAAGGAGATCCAGAACCATGTGAAGCGCATAACCGCGCCCTACAAATACCCCCGGGTAATAGAATTTGACAAAGAGCTGCCCAAAACAATTTCAGGCAAGATCCGCCATGTGGCGATACGTCAGGCCGACCTCCGTCACGGCGCATAATGCAGAAAAAAGCTGTTTTCTCGAAAATTTGTTTTATATTTGCAAATCGGATAACAAACCTGCATTCTGAACTCTCCCGTCAATTTATATGAGTGACCAATACATAGTCAGCGCGCGCAAGTACAGACCCGCGACTTTCCACAGCGTCGTGGGGCAGCAGAACCTGACCTCGACGCTCAAGGGAGCGATCGCCTCGGGGCGTCTGGCGCACGCTTATCTTTTCTGCGGCCCGCGCGGCGTCGGCAAGACTTCTTGCGCCCGTATTTTCGCCCGCACGATCAACTGTCTCTCTCCCACAGCCGACGGCGAAGCCTGCGGCGAGTGCGAATCCTGCCGCGCCATAGACCGCGGCAACTCTTTCAACCTCATGGAACTCGACGCCGCCTCCAACAACAGCGTCGACGACATCCGCGCCGTTACCGAACAGGTCAATATACCGCCTCAGGTAGGAAAATACCGCGTCTTCATCATCGACGAGGTCCACATGCTTTCGTCACAGGCATTCAACGCTTTCCTCAAGACCCTTGAGGAACCACCCGCCTATGTAATCTTCATTCTCGCCACCACCGAGAAGCACAAGGTCATCCCCACAATACTCAGCCGCTGCCAGATCTACGACTTCAAGCGCATCACCATCAACGACATGGTGGACCATCTCGCCTACGTGGCCTCCCAGGAGGGAATCGAGGCTGACCGCCGCGCCCTCGGAGTCATAGCCAGAAAGGCCGACGGCGCCATGCGCGATGCTCTTTCAATATTCGATCAGGTGGCCACCTCATCTCAGGGACACCTCACTTATGAAGCCGCCGTCGAGAATCTCAACGTTCTCGACTACGACTACTTCTTCCGCCTAATCGACGCGTTTGCCAAGGGTGACGCTCCCGAATCCCTTCTGCTCTACAAGGAGATACGCGACCGTGGCTTCGACTCTCTTTTCTTTGTCAACAGCCTCGCCCAACATGTCCGCGATCTTATGGTG
>DAAV01000116.1:0-169 GCA_001701295.1 Bacteroidales bacterium H10 | reverse complement strand
ACTTGTCGAACAGGCCCGCACTCTGCCTCTGCAATGGTATTATGCCGCCATGCGCCTGCTTAACGACTGCGACCTCAATTACCGCACATCCTCCAACAAGCAGCTGCTTGTCGACTTGACTCTTATCCGTCTGTGTCAGCTGCTGGCTCCCGCGCAGCCCCCTTTTGAC
>DAAV01000081.1:1335-26708 GCA_001701295.1 Bacteroidales bacterium H10 | reverse complement strand
GCCCGGACGTTTCAGATCGGTGTATGAGCGCAGAAGACGTTCTATATCCTCTTTGTCATAGTCGGCAAGCAATTCGGCACATGTTTTCCCGCCGCAACGGTTCATACGCATGTCGAGGGGCGCGTCCGAACGGAAGGAAAAGCCCCGGTCGGCTGAGTCGNNAGTCGAAATGATGGAATGAGACTCCGAGATCGGCAAGTATTCCGTCCACTTTGTCTACCCCGTGAAATTGCAGGAAATTGGAAATATATCTGAAGTCCGAATGCACAAATGTAAACCGGCTGTCGTCGGGTGCGTTTACAAGAGCGTCGGTGTCCCGGTCGAAGCCATATAGGTGCCCTTTCGTACCCAAGGCTGACAGAATAGCGCGCGAATGTCCGCCACCTCCGAAGGTGGCGTCCACATAAATTCCGTCTGGATTGATATTTAACCCATTGATGGAATCGGCGAGCAAAGCCGGTATATGATACGTTTCTGACTCCATTTTTTCCTCTGTACAGTTACTTTGCGGATGCCGTTCCTGAAACTCCGGTTTCCATAAGGGACTACTCCCGCAAATTTAATGTAAAGTTAGTGATTTTTTCGCAATCTAAACAACTTCTCTATCTAAAATAATTTCCTGCGGATTTATTTTTCAGGAAGCTGCGATATGAGTTCGTGCATCCGTTCGCGGGTATAGAGAGATTTTAGAATTTCTCTGTTGCGTTGGCGTGTCTGGCTGTCGAGCGGCGTGTCGAGATCCTCCTGCGTGATGCATTCAAGATCATATACTTTCAGCCCGTGTCGTTGCGCCCATTCGTAGACTGGATTGCTCTTTATCAGAAAGACTTTTGCTCCCAGGTAAAGTGCTATTATTATATTGCCGATCGCTTCCTGACGCAGATTGCCGAAAATTGCCACTGATGTCGAAGCCTGCTGTCTGTTGTATTCTTCAAGTGGCATGAATTTCAGGAGCGGATGGAAGTCTTCTCCAAATGATGCGTTTCCCTTGCGGATAACTTCTTTCACATAGGCTTTTTTGCCTGAATAGCTCAGGGGTACGACGATTCTGCGTCCTTTTGTGTCGAGTCTCGACAGGATGTCGATCACATATTCATGATTATTGGTGGCCGATGCCGAATTGCCGATCATTATATCTGTTCCGTTTGTCTCGGATTTCATCAGTTCTGCATTGAGAATGACATCGATGGGATAGTAGAAGAAATCTTTCCATCTCTTGTTTCTCAATTCAGGATAATAACGGATCAGATAGTCGTAGTCTATCTCTGTGGTATCGGTGACTATATAGTCTATATGGTCTGAGATGAACCGTATTGTTTTTCTGGCTTCTTTCTTTCTGCAGAGGTTTTTGAAGAATCCGGCTATCTTATGTCCCTTGTTTATGGAATTCCCCTCCGCAAATAGCCGGAAGCCTTTCGGTACGAGCAGTTTGTTATATAGGTCAAGACCCCAGACTATCCAGTACACCTTGCTGCCTTTCAGGTCGATTTTCGACAGGAGACTGATCTTTCGTGGATTAAGCAGATGTATATAGATCTCCTCAAAATGTTCTTCTTTCTGTTTTGACAGAAATTCTCCTCTGGCCATCACATTGTCGCGGTTCTCGACAAGCTTGAAATCTGTTGCACGGTTGGCCACTACCCACAGGTTCTCTCCGGGAAATACCTTTTCGAACTCCCCTATGGTTCTGTTGATGATCTTCTCGTCGTTGACTAAGTGAAGTTTCATCGTGACTTTCTTGTTTCCGCTTATTGATGGTTGTAGAAATCCCTGACCACATCGCAGATGCGGTCTACCTCTTCATGTGTCAGCTCGTAGAACATCGGGAGCCTTAACAGACATTCCGTATATCGGTCCGATTGGGGCAGATACGCTTTGTCCCAGCCTGCTTTCCGGGCAAATTCGCTTTGGTGCAGGCTCAGATAATGGAATACGGCGTGTATGCCGTTTTCTTTTAAGCGTGCTATGAGGCTTGTCCTTTCGTCGGGAGTGGCGCATACTATGTAATAGGCGTGTGCGTTGTTGGTCGAATAGTCGGGGAGTATGGGGCAGTGCAGTCCTTTTATGTCTCGCAGACGGCGGTCGTAATGTTCCCAGAGTGATTTGCGTCTGCTCTGTATTTCCTCAAGCTGTTCGAGCTGGGCCCATAGAAAAGCGCATACGTAATCTGCGGGAAGAAAGGAGCTTCCGAGATCGACCCAGCCATATTTGTTGACTTCCCCTCTGAAAAATTCCTGGCGGTTGGTTCCCTTTTCCCACAGGATTTCGGCACGTTTCACAAATGCCGGATCGTTTATGGAAAGTAAACCTCCCTCTCCACATTGTATATTCTTGGTTTCGTGAAAGGAGAAGCATCCCAGATGTCCGATGCTTCCTAAGGGACGCCCTTTGTAGTAACTGTCGATCCCTTGCGCGGCGTCCTCTATGACAAGTAGATTGTGTCGCCCGGCAATCTCCATTATACGGTCCATATCGCATGCTATGCCTGCGTAGTGTACCGGGACTATGGCCCGCGTGCGCGGAGTGATCAGTTCTTCTATCTTGTCCGGGTCTATGTCGGGATTCTCTTTGCAGCTGTCGGCAAACACTACGGTAGCGCCTTGGCGTGCGAATGCAAGTGCTGTCGATACGAATGTGTATGAAGGGACTATCACCTCGTCTCCGGGGCCGATATTTGCCAGAAGTGCCGCCATCTCGAGTGCGTCTGTACATGATGTGGTCATCATGCATTTGAGACTTCCGAGATGTTCCGTGAAATAATTCTGGCAACGCGCTGTGTATTCACCGTTGCCGCATGTCTTGCCTCGATTTATGCAATCTTCTATATATCCGGTTTCATTGCCCGTGTGATAGGGCTTATTGAATGGTATTGACTCGTTAATTGTCATTGTTTTGCTGTCTGCAGACCGATACTTTGCTTTTTATGCGGTTTTACACCGGCCTAAATCTCTGCAAAAATAACCATTATTACATAGAATTCAAAAAAAATAATTAATTTTGCTGCTATGAATAAGTGCGACTATTTCTCGATAGGTATCGTTATTTCAACATATAATAACCCGGCTTGGCTTGAAAAGACTTTATGGGGTTATCTGTTTCAGACGCGTCCTGCGGATGAGATTATTATTGCTGACGATGGTTCGGACGACCGTACCCGGACGTTGATCGATTCATTTCGCGACCGTCTGCCTATAAAGCATGTCTGGCATTAGGATCAGGGCTTTCAGAAGTCCAGAATCCTGAACAAGGCTCTTGTGGCGGCTGCGTCCGATTATCTTGTGTTTACGGATCAGGATTGTATACCCCGCAAGGATTTCATAGAAGTCCATGCCCGTAATGCCCGTAAAGGATGGTTTGTCTCGGGTGGCTATTTCAAGCTCCCTATGGACATAAGCAAGGCGATATCTTATGAAGATGTGGAATCCGGTCGTGCCTTCAGGTTGTCATGGCTTCGCAAAATAGGATTGAAACTTAACTGGAAGTGCACTAAATTGCTTGACAATCCTGTTTTTGCTGCTGTTCTTAATCATATTACTCCTGCACGCTCCTCCTGGAACGGTTGCAATGCGTCCGGCTGGAGGAAGGATATGCTTGAAATAAACGGATATAATGAGGACATGCAATATGGGGGACAGGACCGGGAATTCGGAGAAAGGCTCTACAATCTGGGCATCAAGTCCGTACAGAAGCGCTATTCGGCTATAGTGCTGCATCTTGATCATAAACGTCCTTACCGTACCAAAGAGTCGATAGAGAAGAACCGTGCGATCCGCCGCAATACCCGTCAGTCGGGAATTGTACGCACCCCCAATGGAATAGTCAAATCCCCGCAATGATAATTCCGAGAGAGTGTTTGAAGTCAGGTTCAATCATTCTCCTATATGTTAAGCCGTTTTAAATTAAGTAGCTTCGAAGGATAAATGCACAAATTTTAGCAGCTACTTAAATATTCGTTTGAAAGCCGCTTTGCGTTTTCTTTCGGCAAAGTAATTATCCAGTTGTCGTAAAGCTTCTTTCCCCATCTGTTCGGGGTCCTCTCCCGAGATTTTTCCATAAAGTCTGCCGAGTCTTTCTGTTTCTGCAGGGTTAAGATTGATCGATCTGAACATGGACATCAGTTTTTCTCTGTCGTGCACGCCGAATTTCATTCGGTTGAGATCGACATAATGGAATTTATATCCCGTGGTCTCATTCCCTGTGTAAAGAATGTTGCCGGGAGAGAAATCCTTGTGCCATACGCCTGCTTTATGAAGCCTCAGTATCTCTTTGGCAAATGCGGGTACAAGCGTGTCTGCATTGTCAAATTCCTCCCAGTGGCGCATCTCTCTTGCGTCTGTCAGCTCTGCGCTTATATAATAGCTTTCCTGTAATTGCAGTCCTTTTCTTACTTCTCCATATGCTATTGGAAGTGGTGTGTCGAATCCCAGTTCAAGCATCTTGAGAGCGTTCTCATAGCTGCGGGCGGCCTTGCTTTTTCTTACTGTCGTATACGCATATGAATTTATCAGATGAGGCTTTCTGAAATCTTTGACTATGCCTTTGCTGGCTCCAAGATCGATCCTGTATAATAGATTGCGTCCCTCATATATTATTTCGGCGTTTTCGGGCTTTCCTTTCTTTATTATCTTTTCTATTATATCACGATATTTCTCGTAGGCCGGATTTATTTTTATTATATATCTCATTTCAGGAATATTTTCTATTTGTAATGATAAGGGATGCGTTATATGAATGTATGCCGGATATTGAAGTTACTTAAGCTTTCTCTATTTTTTTTGGTGTTGCGCAAAAAGTTTAAATCACTTATTATGTATTATGCGTCCCTCTTTTTAAATTCTTTTTTGTTACCGTTTATATCATATAAGGTCATCGAGGACACATCGATGATGCACCTGTAGGATCTGACAAACACTTCGTGTCCGTTGTCGATGCTGATGTATAGATGTTGCTTAAGCTCATCATAGGTATATGGTCCCGATTCAATAAGGGTGCCGTCTTTATGTTTAGCCTCGAAGTTCCCTTCGCCGTCGAAACTGTATATGCTCTCGTCCGAGATATTGATCCACGAGCCGATGATAGGAGATTGCTCTGCATCGGAATCGTTACCCTTGTTTTCATTTGGATCTGATTCCGGATCTGATTCCTGAGCCTGATCGTCATTTCGATGATTTGAGTTTTCTTTTGATTCCGGCTCGTCATGTCCGCATGAGGTCATGCAGGTTGGAACTGCCAGAATTCCGGCAAGCAGGAGAGTCCACGTGAAAGTAATTATTTTTCGTCCGGTCATGGTCAAGTATGTTTTCTCTCGCAAAAATACGAAAAATATCGAAATGAAACTCTTTTTTATGCGTGCAACTGCTCCNNTCATGAAACTGATTATTTTAAAACCTCAGAGCCTTAAATATGTTGTGATTTGTATGTAAGTCGCAGGCTTATAGTAAAATGTACATCTTTTCAACAATGTGTCTCTTTCATCCGATCTAAATAAAAAATTCCAAATCTCTTTTCTTCTCCATTTTTTCTATTTTCGCCCCTACTATCCTCTTTGTCTTCCTTTACTTATTATTTGTCAATACTCCCAAATTCCTCAATTATTTTCGCAATACTTTGTTTCTTTCTTGCACTGTCTTCTCAATTTTTTTTCTTTTTACGGAATATTTATGTTTTTGAGCATAAAAGGTGAAAAATATGGTGGAAAACTCTTTGTTATTCTGTAAATTATATAATTTTGCATTGTCAAATCCGTCTCATGTACTAAAAGTAAATGCAATGAAGAGAATAATCAGTATCATATTGCTCTTTTCTTTCACTACCGGGCTGTTTGCTCAGAAATGGCTTAAAGGTATTGGAAAAGTCCTGAATACAGTAGAAAAAGGAATTCACAAACTTCCGGATAACAGAAATAAGCAATCAGGGCAACGGCATAGTGCCGCCGTGACTTTTACGTATGGGGATGCGAAAGGGTCCACCTCCTTGCCCAATTTTACAATTATTATAGAAAATGTGAAACGGATTGGTCAGACTGATGGAGCGGTCTATCTGACACTAATCAACACATCTGGCAATCCTGTCCGCATTTATGATTGGCAAAACATCAGTGAATTAGTCGATTCGGAAGGAAACAGCTATGCGGATTACGGGAAGTGGGAACTGCAGATAGGCGATTGTAAGATAAGACGTTACGGTACTGATGGCGATTACGTGTTCCCTGCAGGTAAGAAAGTGAATGCTGTATTCTACATTACGGATTTGAACGGTAAGGTAACGACGAGATCGGAGAAAGGGGACAGTATTGTCAAAACGATAGTCAAAGCACCTGCTGTAATCATTGATAATCTTGTCTTGAATCCCTCTATTGTATACCAGGAGGAAAATATCAGAAAAAATTATACCATAGAAATCAGCAATCTGAAAATACCTGCCTATGTGCACATTGACAGAACCGGATTGGAGAAGGAGTCTACGGTTTCGGTTAAGGAGCCGCCTGTCCCGGCAAAGGAGAACGCAGTCCTGGATACGATAAGGAGTGTAGACAATCCTCCTGTGAGAAACGAAGAGCCGGGAAAAGATTCACCCCTCCATGTCAATGTCCCGGAAAATATGGTTGCTGTAGATTCTGAGGGGAACGAACCTCTGGACAAGAAAGAAGAACCTGAAATCAATCTTCCCGAAATATCTTATGTGAAACTCACTAAAGAATTCTTCAGAGATGCCATCAAGGAGGTTTTGGCTAAAAAATCGACCTATACACTTATCAGGAGAGGAGTGTTTTTCACAAATGAAAAAATGCAGGGAAATCCTCTTAACTATTCTTATAGCCTTTATAAAGCCATGCATGAGCTCGGAGCTTTCAGAATTCAGAATATCGATGCATCTAAATGGGTATCAAACGGCAGCAGAATGAGTAACTCGGCAAAAGCGCATTCTTCCTATCCCATGGTTGGTACTAAATGTATAACCATAACACACATCGACAAAAATCTGACTCGTGGTCNNATTCTTGCACAAACGAATGTCGGGAAAAATGAAACCGGTACAGCTTACGATATGAACAATATTGCCACATATGAATTTCCTAATGAATTTTGTGAACTGTCGAATATTTCCGATATGGAGGCTCATCAATTTCAGAATGGGAATATCAATGTCACATTGGTTTGCGATGTTGTGGAGAATCCATCCGATTTCAAGGTTGCCTTGATGAAGGCTTACAATAAGGCATATACTCCTGTAACAGGACGCACTTATGACATTCCACAATCACAAAAAATAACTATGGCTTTTGATTTCCACTTTGACGCGGCCAAAAAGAAATGGAGCTATAAAAGAGCGTATAAGAAGAATAAGGAGACAAACAAATTCGATGTTTTCTATGAATAAATTTTTGTAAAAATGTGTTTTTCAATACAATTCCAAGAATAATGCTTATTGTTGCCGCAATGATATCTTGCGGGAGAAAGACAGATAAGAGCGGAGACATCCTTGACATGAATCATATGGCAGGATATAAAATTACTATTGTTTTAGAGAGTCGTACAAATGTACGACTCTCTTAATTTGATCCCTTGTTTATGTTCGGCTGAGGAATGATTTGAAAACCGTCGGCTCTCGTAACCTTTCGTTCTCCTACGCATTTGTGCGGGTGTGTTTTTCTATAGGTTTCTTTGTAAGTTGTTGAGTTGTAGGATGCTGTTATTATTCCTCCGTTTCTGATTGATTTTTACGGAGATATTCATTATCTTTGTAAGTTTGAGATTAATTATCATCAAGAGTTGCTTATGATTTCATTTAATACAGAAAATGTCGCTATGCCCGAACTTGACTTTGAAGGCATAAGACAATGGATCGATAAGGTCGCGGCCTCCCATGGGTATAGGGTGGGACGTCTGTCATATATCTTCTGTGATGACCCCTACATACTCGAGACCAACATAAAGTTCCTGAATCATGACTATTTCACTGATATCATTACTTTCGATTATACACATGGAGATCGAATCGGCGGAGATATGGTGATATCGCTCGATACTGTCAGATCGAATGCCGAAAGCATAGGTGAGGAGTATGATAGAGAACTCCTGCGAGTCATAATTCACGGAGTGCTCCATCTATGTGGTATCGACGACAAGGGTCCCGGTGAACGTGAGATAATGGAAGCTAATGAGGATGAGGCCCTTAAACTGTTCTGTATATGAAATTTGATTTCGATGTCATAGTTGTGGGTGCCGGACATGCCGGTTGTGAGGCAGCGGTCGCCGCAGCGCGTCTTGGTGCTTCTACCCTGTTGATTACCAAGGATATGAATCGAGTCGCACAGATGTCTTGCAATCCTGCTGTCGGCGGAATTGCCAAAGGGCAGATAGTGCGTGAGATCGATGCCATGGGAGGTCAGATGGGAATTGTGGCCGATGAGACGGCCATACAATTCCGTATGCTCAACCGCTCTAAGGGTCCTGCCGTATGGTCTCCGCGTGTACAGTCTGACCGCACGAAATATATTGATAAATGGCGTCAGATCCTTGACAATACCGAAGGCCTTTATATATTTCAGGATACTGTCACATCTCTCCTTCTCGCGGATAATTGCCTCAAGGGAGTGCGCACGGCTCTTGGGTTTGAGTTTCATTCGTCGCAGGTGGTATTGACGGCTGGTACGTTTCTCAACGGCCTCATGCATTTCGGCCCTGTCAAGATTGAAGGAGGACGCATTTCGGAAGATTCTTCAAAAGGACTGACAGAACAGCTTGTCTCCTTAGGTTTCAGGACTGACCGTATGAAAACCGGTACGCCGGCCAGGATTGACGGCCGTACCATTGACTTTTCTTTGGCCGAAAGGCAGGAAGGAGATTCCAATGATTTTGAGAAATTCTCTTTCCTTCCGGAAGTAAAAAGAAAGCTTGCCGCGCGCCCTTGCTGGATCGTGCATACTAATCAGGAAGCCCACGAGAAAATGACATCCCGGCTTGATGAATCTCCTCTTTATAACGGCGATATTCAGAGCATCGGTCCACGTTACTGCCCGAGTATAGAGACTAAACTCGTGACATTTGCCGACAAGGAAAGTCATCAGCTTTTTCTCGAACCGGAGGGAGAGACGACACAGGAATACTATATAAACGGGTTCTCAAGTTCGATGCCTTGGGATGTTCAGGTAGAGGCGCTGAAATGTATTCCGGCTCTTCGGAATGTGCAGTTCTACCGGCCCGGTTATGCAATAGAATATGACTTTTTTGATCCGACACAGCTTACTCATGATCTTCAGACAAAGCTATTGCCGGGCCTTTATTTTGCCGGTCAGGTCAATGGCACGACCGGATATGAAGAGGCTGCCGCGCAAGGTTTGATGGCGGGCATAAATTCCGCACGCAGATCGCAGGGCAAGGATGCTGTGATTCTGGGCCGTGATCAGGCATATATCGGGGTCCTTATAGATGATCTTGTGACAAAAGGAGTCGATGAGCCGTATCGTATGTTTACCTCCCGGGCCGAATATCGTATATTGCTTCGTCAGGATGATGCTGATATGCGTCTGACTCCGCTTGCCTACGAGATAGGCCTGGCTACCCCGGAGAGATATAATCTTATGGTCCGCAAATGTGAGCAAAGAGATGATCTGATGGAGTGGAGCGCCAATTATCTTGTGAAGATGACGCCCGCTGTCAATTCATTTCTTGAGCAACATGGCACGTCACCGATGACTGCATCTATGCGCCTCATTGAACTTGTGCGGCGCCCGCAATTGAATTTTAGAATCCTGTCCGGAGCTGTCCCTGCTCTTGCAAAACGGATAGCGGCTCTTGAGGAGGCAAGAAGGGAAGAGATCGTGCAGGCCGCAGAGATCCTTATAAAATATGACGGCTATATCCGTAGGGAAAAGGAACTCGCCGAGAAACAGACAAGACTCGAACATCTGCACATTCCTGATAAATTTGATTTCCTCTCTGTGTCGGCCCTTTCAATAGAATCCCGCCAGAAGCTCGACCGGATCCGACCTGCGACAATAGGGCAGGCCTCGAGAATCCCCGGTGTGTCGCCGGCCGATATCAATGTTCTGCTGCTCCTGATGAACAAATGAGAAACGCATGTTCCACGTGGAACATTGTAATGCCTAACATCGGGAAAATGAACAGTTAAACAACTCCTGACAAAATATATTTCAGTACGAATTATAGTTTTAAATTGATTACATATAAACCTTAAAAAAGATGAACATGGAAATTGATGATCTGAAATTGAAAATACGGGATATTCCTGATTTTCCTTCGAAAGGAATTATTTTTCGCGATCTGACCACACTGCTTAAGGATGGAGAAGCTCTTCATGTCATGAGCAAGGCTCTCGTGGATCTTTATAGAGACAAGGGCGTGACAAAGATCGTGGGAATTGAATCGCGCGGTTTCATCGGAGGTTCTATCATGGCTTATGAACTCGGATGTGGTTTTGTCCCGGCACGCAAGCCCGGCAAGCTCCCTTCTGTCACAATAAAGAAAGCATATGCCAAGGAATATGGTGTCGACACAATAGAGCTCCACAGTGATGCGATCAATGAGAATGATGTGGTAGTGCTCCATGACGATCTGTTGGCTACGGGCGGAACGATGCGTGCCTGCTACGATCTCGTAAAATCGATGAATCCGAAGAAAATCTATGTCAATTTCGTGGTCGAGCTGACAGCGCTCAATGGTCGTGCGGCTCTTCCCGAAGATTGTGAAGTGACTTCGCTTCTCAAATATTGATGTGGTGCCGGTAAGAGTAAACATACTCTAAAGTTTTTGAGAGAATATATCGATAAAATCGAATATATTTTTCAGAAGCGGTTTGGATGACTCCCCTGAATTAAATTTGATGTTTTGTCCGGTTTCTCGATGGAACCGGACTTTTTTATTTTTGAACCGCTTCTTGATTATATTGCTGATCGAATTGCAAATTTACATATGGTTTCCGCGTTATAAAGTATATGGATAATGCCGCTGATATAAAGAAGGACGTGGACGTAACGAAAGAATTGTCTGACAAAGTTGCCACTCGTGAGAATGTCGAGTGTATACTGGCATCTGCCGGAAGGAAGATAGATCAGGTAGGTGGTTTCGATATAGAGATAAAACCCGACAGGACGCGGGAGGATATCTTCAATAACCGTCCGGGCGAGCAGCTCCGCAACAAGATCCTGAATCTGCCGGATTCTCCCGGAGTCTATATGTATCTTGACCGGAACGGTAAGGTGATATATGTCGGCAAGGCAAAGCGTCTGAAACGCCGTGTGTCGAGTTATTTCAACCGCCGGCATGATTCCACGCGGACGAATCTGCTTGTGCGCAATATCGTCGATATGCGTTTTATCGTGGTCGGTTCCGAGGAGGACGCCCTGCATCTCGAGAACGCGATGATCAAGCGTTACCAGCCCCATTACAATGTCCTTCTCAAAGATGACAAATCCTATCCCTGGATAGTCGTCACAAAGGAACTTTATCCGCGTGTATTCATGACGAGAGAGAAGGGTATAGAGGGAAAATATTATGGTCCGTACAGCAATCTCCAATCCGCAAAGGTTGTCCTGGATCTGATCCGCGACACGTATCCCTTGAGGTCGTGCCGCCATGCGCTTGACGAGAAAAGTGTGGCGCGTGGCAGATATTCTCTCTGTCTGGACTATCATATCGGTAAATGCGGAGGCGTGTGCCGGGGGCTTATGAATCCTGAGGACTATGCCGAATACATACGTCGTGTCCGGCAGATACTAAACGGCGAGACTGTTGAGCTGGAACATATGCTTCTCGATGAAATGACGCGGCTCGGCGAGAATTGGAAATTCGAGGAAGCACAGGCAGTCAAAGAAAAATATGAGATTGTCAGGCGTTATAACGCCAAGAGCCTTATAGGGGAGACTTCCACGCCCGATGCCGATCTGTTCGCATATGTGGAGAGTGAGGACAGGGCTTATGTCAATTTTATGCATCTTCACAGAGGTGCCGTCACGCAGAGTCTGAATCTGGAGTTCGTGCGCCGGCAGAATGAGACGACGCGAGAGGAGATCCTGTCGATGGCTGTGGCGGAAGTCATGCACCGTTTCGACCGGAAATTCGGTGAGGTTCTTGTCCCGTTCCAGCCCGATGTGGAGTTCGATGACATCACTTTTACCGTGCCTCAGCGAGGCGAGAAAAGACGCGCTCTCGAAGTCGGCCTTAAGAATGCCACTCAGTATATGAAAGACCGCGAGAAAGAGGCTGCCTTGCTTAATCCGGACCGTGCCACAGACAAACTGATGGAGCGTATGAAAAGCGATTTCAGGCTACGATCGGAACCTCGCCATATAGAATGTTTCGATAACTCGAACATTCAGGGCACGAATCCTGTGGCGAGTTGCGTGGTCTTTCGGAACGGTCGTCCGGCCAAAAGGGATTACAGGCATTTCAATATAAAGACAGTGGTCGGAGCCAATGATTTCGCATCGATGAAGGAGGTGCTTCACCGTCGTTATACACGCATGATGGCCGAGGGACAGCCGTTGCCCCAGATGGTGGTTGTCGATGGCGGGAAGGGGCAGTTGAGTGCGGCTGTAGAGGCCTTTGACGAAATGNNATGGGGATAAGGGGCGATGTCGCACTTGTCGGTATCGCGAAAAGACTTGAGGAAATATACTTCCCGGGTGATACACTTCCTCTCTATCTCGACAAGAAATCGCCGAGTCTGCGAGTCATACAGGCCTTGCGTGACGAGGCCCACCGCTTCGGCATAACGCATCATCGTAACAAAAGAAGCAAATCTCAGACAGTCAGCGAATTGGATGGGATAAAAGGTATTGGAGCCGCTACCGCCTCTAAACTCATGAAGCATTTCAAAAGTCTTAAACGTCTGAAAGAGGCGGAGTTATCAGAAGTGGAAGCCGTAGTCGGCAAATCAAAGGCCGCCATCCTCTCCGCCGCTTTCAATGATTAGGCGTCATGTTTCTGTGATTAGACATCGTGGCTGAACTGGCGGAGGAATTCGTCGAGATTCTGGTCTTTCGACAGGCCGAGTTTGGCCTTTAGTCTGTAGCGGGCTTTGTTGACCGACAGATGATCGATATTGAAGATTCGGGCGATCTGGGCCGAATTTACTCCGGCCGCGATCCATGCCGCGATCTTTATCTGCCTTTCGGAAAGTGTCGGATAGGCTTTGCGCAGTTCGGATTCAAAAGTTACATCGTTGTTCTCACAAACCTTAAGAAAACATTCCCGTTCAGCGCGGTCGAGATTGTGGCGGTTTATGATGCCGAGCATTTCGCCCGCGTGTTCTTTTACGGCCGGTTCGTCCTTGCTCATATGACCGAGTCTTTGCGACAGTTCTCCTATGAGCTTTTCCTTTTCTTCGATTACAGCGGAGGCCATAAGCATTTTGTTGCGGCTTTCCTTGAACCGCAATTCGGCCTTGAGAGCTTCCAGACTGCGGAGTTTTGAGCGTCGGTATAGTAAAAATATGATGATTACGGTCAGGAGAACGATAGCGAGTATTACCGAGGTATATACCCATCTCATGCGTTCCTCAGATAGATTCCGGTCTTTCTCAAGCTGTTCGATCTCGGCACGAAGATCCGCGTTTATCAGATATGAATGTCGCGCATCGTCATCAAGAATCGATTCGAGGCTGTCTTCTTTTTCCGAAGCCATCGCGCTCTCACGGAACAAGCCTGTCTTTCGGTAGGTGTCAGCAAGGCCTTGATATATGCAGTGCTGATAGTCGGCAGGGTAATCCTGCGGCATTATCGACAATGCCTTTTCAAGCATTCTCAGCCCCTCGTCGTTGTTACCGTGTCGTGTATGGTAGTTGCCGAGATATGCATAAAAAAGGGAGAGGCATTCGATAGAGTCGACAGGATTTCGTCTGCATATATCGATCGCCTCCGATAGGTACCGCAGAGAGTCGGTAGAGGTGTAATAATTGACGAGCACACGAATATTGTAGGAGTTGTTCCTGATTATAGAGGGATGATGAAGAAGAGTTCTCAGTACGCTGTCGGCATAAGCCGGCGGACTCGACACAGCTATATTCATCAGAGCCTTTGTGGCCTCCAGTGTGTCTCCGATAGCTTTAAAAAGAGAGTATGCCCGTTCAAACAGTTCATGTGCGCGAGGCCGGTTGTCGAGTTCCAGCATCATGCATCCCATATATTCATATCGACATGCCATCTCCCGGCGGTCGTCGGCCGAGTTGAAAAATCCAAGGGCTTCGAGCTGTATACGGTAATTTTCGTATGAGGTACTGTCCCGGTTGAGCGCTTTCCATTTGTAGAAATCATATGTATCTTCGACGGAATCGATAAGAACGAGGGCTGCTTTGCGCAGCCGGTCAAAATCGCCCGTCCGATGTCTGGACAGTTTTATTCTGGCATCGCAATACATGGCCCGTGCCATAACGCGATTTCGGAATCTGCCTTGGGAACCGCAGTCGTACATTCTGTCGATTATCTGCCGCTGCATGTCGGAATCATTCCCTGTCTGACGCATATGTTCGAACAGCACGAGGAGACTGTCGGCCTCGGGGCAGCCGCTTGCGGGCCATCTGAACATCGGGTCAACAGGTGTCTCGCGTCCACACGACAACATAAGTATGAAGGATATTATTGCTGTCAATAACTGTTTCATGCCCAAAATTAAGAAAAAAACTCTGATAACTACGATATTTTTAGTGATGTCCACAGTTTGTCCACAGAAAAAACTTGTGTCAATCTTAGACGAGGCCTAATTTTGCTTTCGAGATATATCATTCTGCAATGATGAGAGCTGTCTCACACATTATCAATCACGCCGATATGCTTTCGTCGGCATAAATTAAAACACTATGAGAAAAACTTTACCTGCTCTTTTGTGCGCTCTTGCCTTGAGTGCCAGCGGAGGGATTGCTGTCGCCGGTATAGAAGGCACGGACATTGTCCTAAATTCTGTCTCGAAGGATGGAAAAGTCATAATGGAGTCATCGGGCGGCGCGTGCCATACATGGGGCGCCAAGTCTATGACGCGGGCTGACGAAGACGAGGAATATTACGTGATGGCACTTCTTGATTTTGATCCGGAGGAATATGAGGTTGATCTTATTTCGCGTGCTTTCATGCACGACGGATATGCCAATTTCGGTATGTGGGATTATGACAGTGTGATTGATTATTTTCTGCCTGCTGGAGTCTATAATATCTGCATACATTTCACCAGAATCAGCGACCGCGTACCGGTGATTGTCTATAAAGAGAATGTCGTGGTTGACGGAGACATGGAGTTTACAGTATCTCCGTCGGATGCAGATCAGCTGATAGTGTTCGAACCCAAGGACCCCCTCGGAAAACCGCTTTCCGGAGAGATAAGAGAGATCGTGGATGGGGAAGATGTCGGTGTGGTCGAAGAGGGTTTTCTCGCATATACGGACGAAATGTTTAATGTACGCAGTAAGCTTTTCGGCGATATATTTACAAGCACCATTCTCCGTTGGGGTAAATGGATTGAGGATGGAGAGATGCGGACCAATTGCATAGACCGGGTTTACGCGACGGAAAGCGATGATCTTTTCTTTTGTGCCGGTTTCGGAGGCGTGACAACAGATGCGAGTGTGGCATGTCTGCTTGTATCGGATGGCTCTAAATCTCAGACTGTGACAAATACTGCCGATTATCTTACATTCGGGCAGCAGTTTATTCCCACACCGGACCAGCCTGTGGGAGAAGACGGGAATCCGTCTTATCTTAAAGGACATTCCTGTGTGAACAATTATTTTCTTTGTAACGAAGGGGTGCCGGGGATGCAGAACAAGACTGTTGCGGCCGGCAAACGTTTCAATCAGGAAAAGATAATGGTCTGGCAGGCTCCGGCCGAGGGACGTTGCGGCATGTCGATAATGCCTGTTCCGACGCTTTATGAAGGTTATGAAGGGTACGGTTATCTTGAGGGACTACCTTTGGTAGTGAATGGAGACGAGAGTGTATATGCCGGTTTGACCAACACTTCGACACGTTTCCGATATAATAGCGACGGAGTCTACAATGTGTCTCTCTGCAGCAATCCTTTCAGGGCAATAAATGCCGAGACAGATCCGGTCTGGGGTACGGGGTTCCCTTGCATCACCGTGTACAGAGATGCCGCAGGTGACATAAACTGGGCGGTAAGCGGTCCTTCCGGAGAGAACCGTATGCTTGACAAGGCATTGCTGAATATTAAATCGACTCCAGAGTATGATCCGACTTCGGGTGTTATTATGGTCGAGACGGGAGACAAACTTTCTTTATCTTTGACAGATTCGAACTTTATACTCGGGGATATTCCCGGCACCAACGTTACTGAAGTCAATATGGAAGTCAAGGACGCGAAATCGGTGCCTCCTGCGGTACAGTCTCTACGTACGACAGATGCCGCCGGAAATGTGGCAAACGAGTTTGCACGTCCGGAGGATGGAAATATCGAGATTTATTGCGGTATGTTTACAACAGCTCAGACAGAAGATGGCGTAAGGTATTACGAGTGTGAGGCTCCTGCCGATGTCATTGTAGAGTATTCTGCCAATGGGAACGATTCCTGGAAAGAACTGGAGGCTGTTGCCGATCCGGCTCTGGATTTCATGCCGGGATGGGGTAAGTTCTACAAAGTGTCACTTTCATCGGTTGCCGAAGCCTCGGCTAACCAATGGTATGATCTTCGCCTGACTTTGAAGGGCGCTGACGGAGAGACAACAGTACAGACTATAAGTCCGGCGTTCAAGATAAAGGAAGTTTCGTCGGTAGAGGATCTGACCGATGGCATTGATCAGGCGGAGATAGCGGCTGTCTACAGCCTTCAGGGTGTACGGCTTGACAAGCCGGTTGCCGGTCAGCCCTGCATCGTGGTGATGAGCGACGGCCGCATCCGCAAGGTGATGTGTCGTTAATTTCGGGATAATCTAAAACATTAACAAAGCGATAACAGGTGTTATCGATATTTATCCGGACTGATTTGCAGTCCCGGGTGATATCAATAACACCTGTCATCTCTTTATTAACATGTCAGGCAGTCGGAGCGGCGCATCTCCGAGGCGCCGATGTGGGAACATTGGCGGTATCTGAAGAGACGGAAGTTTTGTTATTCATTGATTCAGCGTCTCGGAGAAACGCTGCTCCGGTACGTGCTTAGCAGCGGATAAATGATTTACTGGGTATGAGAGGTTTTCGTGATGCGTTTGATCTGGGTTTTGCAGATTGAATGTTTTGTTGTATTTTTGTGATGTAAGTATGCCTTAAGTAAGGCCTCAAATTAAAATGATAGTAAGTGATTTCAAAATATCAAGTTAACATATCAATAATCATGAAAAAGTTTTTTGTGGCAGCGGCCGCAGTCTGCGGGTCGCTGTTTGCCGGTCAGGCGATAGCCTCCACGGCCAATCCGTCTTCCGAAGCGGTCAACACTCCCGCGCCTACTACTGTCAATCATCCCGACTGGAGCCGTCAGGCCGTAATTTATGAGGTGAATGTACGCCAGTTCACTCCCGAAGGTACTTTCGAGGCGATTCTGCCTCATATACCGCGCCTGAAGGATCTCGGTGTCGATATTCTGTGGTTCATGCCTATTCATCCGATCTCACAGGAAAACCGCAAAGGTAAACTCGGCAGCTATTATGCAGTATATGACTATAAGGGTGTCAATCCTGAATTCGGCAGCATTGACGATTTTCGTGCTCTTGTCAAAGCCGCGCATGACGCCGGAATGAAAGTCATTATAGACTGGGTACCCAACCATTCGGGCTGCGATAACGCTATGGTCAAGAATCATCCCGAGTATTACGCACGCAATGAAAAAGGTGAGATGTTCGGCCCGTACGACTGGACAGATGTCTATAAGTTCGATTATTCCAATCCGGAGATGCGTAAAATGATGACCGATGCCATGGCATTCTGGCTCCGCGAAGCGGATATCGACGGTTTCCGTTGCGATGTGGCAGGCGAGGTGCCTACCGATTTCTGGAATGAGAACCGTCCGCAGCTTGAGAAAGTCAAACCTGAAATTTTCATGCTTGCGGAGGCTCCCAAAGCCGATCTGATGGAACATGCGTTCGATATGGATTACAACTGGCCGATGAAGGATCTATTCAGCGCGATAGCCGCCACATCGGGCCAATATACCTTCAAGGGAGAAGACGGCAAGATAAAGACTTTTCCCGAGGCACATGCCACAGACATATTCAAACGCCTCGACGAGGAGAACGCGACTTATCCCGCCGACTCATACATGATGAACATGATTACCAATCATGACCTCAACTCATGGGAGGGAACCGAGTTCGAGCGCCTCGGCAATCTGCAGGAGGCATTTGCCGTGCTGATGTACACACTGCCCGGTATGCCTCTGATATATACGGGGCAGGAGACGGGTATGAACCGTGCGTTCGAGTTTTTCGACAAGGATGAGGCTCCCGACTGGAACGGCAATCCGGAGGTGACAGCATTTTACAAAAAAATGAACGCACTCAAGCATGCCCGCAAGGAACTTGCCGCCGGCAGCGGTGTCGGCGCTCCCGTGGAACGTCTGGCGACGGTATCGCCCGATGTTATAGCCTTCAGACGCGGAGGTGTCATAGTGGCTGTGAATCTCGGCAAAGAAGCTGCGAAACCGTTCAAGAAAGCACCGTCTGTAAAAGGTATGGCGGACTGGATGACAGGTACGGTCGCCAAAATACCGGCCAAGCTTGCCCCGGGTGGATACCTGATACTAACGAGCGCAGAATAAAGACTTTACACCGATCAATATAAAATAACAGAAGATGCGCCCGACGGGAGTCCGGCGCATCTTTTTGTGTAACTAAGTCGGTTTAAATTGCAAAAGAGGGATGAAAAATTATAACTTTTTTGCAAATTTAATAAAAATTGTTATATTTGTGATTCGAAAGATAACCGATCTAATAACCCGGTCTCCGGAGGAGACCATAAAAACATCAACAACATGAAGCACTTTTCTACGATGCTTCTCGCTCTTGGTCTCGCGGCATTCAGTGCGGCGGGTCAAAACGTGACGGTAATCATGAAAGATGGTACAAGCCATAAGTTCAATGCCGACTATCTGAGCGAGCTGTCGTTCAAGGATGTCCAGCAAGGACCCGAGACTGTTGAATTCAAATCCATTCTGGTAGAGCCCTACAGCAACGGAAATGTCACACTCACCTTCGAAAACGCGGACGGCAGTGTGCAATGTGTCACAGACCTGTACGGGCGTCCCGAGTCGACATGGCTGAAAACAGGCATTTATACGGTATCTGATACCAACGATCCCTATACGATGGATCCGGGTTATTCCTCTGTCAGTATCGGAGGCGAGAAGAAAAATATCACTGCAGGATCAGTCGATGTGACTCTTGACGGACATATATTCTCGTTCGCCATCGATCTGACACTTGAAGACGGAAGCGGGTTCAAAGGTTCATATAGCGGAGAACTCGATAATTATACACAATGGCTTGTCGCCACGCTGTCGCAGGCCTCATATAATGATAATCCCCAGCCTGCTGGAGATTTCTATGTGAAATTCAATGACGCTGACTGGAGATATGAGATGGCGGTTGTATTCACAGGAGAAAGCACCGATACCGAACTGCAGCCCGGTGTATATACATATTCCGACATCCGCCGTCCGGGAACCATTTCTCCGGCAAGCTATGTGGACATGTATCGTCCGAATGCCAATCTCAGACTTGAGTCAGGCAGTTCGGTCACAGTAGAGAAGGAAGGGGAGAACTATACCATAAAGATGGACCTCATCTTCAACGACGGCCGGACCGGTGACTTTACATATACAGGGAAGATCAGCGGCACACCCGCGTTCGAGGTGCCGGAAACCGTGTTTGACGTTCTGGATGTCAATCCCTATGGCAGCGGCAACACCGGCCTTACGTTCAATATCTCTTCCGACAGCAACATAGCTCTCGCACTTGACTGCTACGGATCATACACAACCGATTATTTCGAAACCGGAGAGTATGTGGTCGGTGCAAGCGGAGGCCTTTATATCGACACAAACATTTCATATACATTCCTTGCGGAAGACGGAGTCCCGACTGCTCTGACGGCCGGCAAGATGAATGTAAGCAGAGACGGGGAGGTATATACGTTCCAGATGGATTTCACACTTGCCGACGGACGCCGTCTTGTAGCCACATATCAGGGAAAACTCAACAAATTCTCACCTATTACCCGATATACGGTCACCAAGGCGTCCTATCTTGACAATGCACGTCCCGCAGGCAATTTCTATGTTAAATTCAACGATGACAGCTATGACTGCACTGTGGCGCTCGATCTCTATGCGGACGCGTCAGCACAGACTCTTCCCGCCGGCACGTATGTATTCTCGACCGATCATACGCCGGGAACGATCGGACAGACAAGCTATATAGAAACACGGTCTACAGCCTATGTCAAAGAGGGAAGTCAGGTCAAAGTCGAAGTGGAAGGAGATGTCTATACGATAGAGATGAGCCTGATCAAAGAGACGGGTTCCGAATCCATAGTATCATTCAGCGGTCAGATCAGCGGCACACCCGTATTCGAATAATTAAAAAATGATAGCAATGAAAAAGACGATAATAGCCTTAGCCGCGGTCTGGGCAACCGCATTCGGAGCGTCGGCCGTCGACTACACTCACACGCTTATAATCAACAAGACCGACGGTACAAAGGTGGAATATAAGTTTGCAGATGTTCCCGTCGCAACGCTCGAAGGGGACGATCTCAAGATAGAGCTTCTTACAACGAGTGAAAACGTGCTTTATCCTATAGCCGATATAGTCAATTTCACTTTTGAAAAAGAACTGTCGGGTGTGGACAATATATCGTCCGATGAAGGACGCGTGTCTTTCGGTATAACACGGGAAGCACTCGATGTCTCGGGTCTTGCGTCAGACACGGAAATCTCAATCTACAACGCCGCGGGAATACTTTGTGTCAAGGCTGTCTGCGGTGACAACGGCACAGTGTCGGTCGACATCAGTACGCTCGACAAGGGAGTGTTTGTAGTGAACGCAGGCAACAATATATTTAAATTTATCCGATAATCAGATTCACCATGAAGAAAACAATAATATCCGCCATAGCGCTTGCCGCCGTATCGGTGGCCGGAGCGCAGACCGTCAGAAACCTTGTGGTGACTGACCTTGATGGCAAGACCACACAATTTCAGGCAGACCAGATAGAAGCCGTTGTTTTTCAGGAGACTCCGGAATATACGGCCCTTACACATCTGCTCAACACCGGTTATGAAGAGAGTGGAGAGAAATCCGGCCTCTATGTAATAGAATTGGGCACATCGGAACCTGATGAAAACGGCGATCCGCTTGAGATCGGCGACATGCAGGTGGCTTTGCTTCTCAAAGGTCCGGAGTCGCCGGATTTGCTTGAGCCTAAACTCCCCGCAGGTTACTATAGGGGCGGCAACAGTACGGTTGACTTTACTTTCGATATCAACCGTTCGGTCGTATGGGTGCGCGCCGAATCCGGATCAGAGGGGGTGGCGCCGCAGGTTATAATTGACGGTACGGTCGATGTCCGCGAGGAGCCCAACGGAAATTATGATATACGTATGGAGTTGGTTACCATGGGGGGAAATATAGATCTGCGTTATCGAGGTCAACTTCCCTTCCCTCCCGGAGTGTCTGAATTCGAGACATTTACCGATCCGGTAGACTTGACATTCACTCATGCGCAGGGACGATTCTATGGCAACTGGTATTATCCTTTTGCCGCGGACCTGTCCGCACAGTTCATTGTCGGCACGATCACGGGGGGAACTCTTACTGACGGCTACATACTCGACCTGACGTTATATGAGCCGAAACCTGAAGACTGCATGGCTCCCGGCCAGCGTATAGCCGATGGGACATACGGCGTCGAGACTCGCGAGGATATCGCATACACCTATCTCCCTTACACATATAAACCCGGCAAATATTTGGATTTTATGGGACAGGTCTATATGTCCGGTTCTCATCTTACCTATCTTTCTCCGACAGGACATCGTAAATATGGCTTTATTACCGGAGGCACAATGACGGTCAGCGGCAACGGTACAGTATTTGATTTTGATTTTACCACTGCCGAAGGCGTGAGCGTAAAGGGTAAATACAATGGTACGCCAAACATCGGCAATTACTGCGACAACGATGAAAAAGAACCGAAGCGTCCTTATTCTACCCTTGACAGTGGCGTCGAGCTCAATTGGGATCCGGAGACTGTGGCCGTGTCCTACAATGGAGGCCACAGCATTATCGATACTGCCAATGAATTCATGATAATGTTCACTACTCCCACGCAGGACAAGGGAGATTACATTTTGCTTGATCTCTTCTCCGAAGGCGAGATATTGGCAGACGGTACGTACACTGTCGACTCCACACTCGCAGTGAATCACGGCATACCGGGTACAATCGATTTCGGAGGCAATATGATGTTCAGCTGGTATGGCGATCTCGGTCTTGTCGATGACGAAGGCTATAATACCAAACTCGGTCCCATCGCCTCGGGTACGGTTGAAGTGAGCACTGTCGCGGGCGGTCAGCGCAAGTTTGTCTTCAATCTTAAGGATGACAAAGGGAATGACATAACAGGCGAATATACAGGCACGCTCATAGATGCCAATGAAATGGAATCCGTGGCTAAGAAACTGACGAAAGGCAAAGACCGCAAGATACGCCGTGCTCCGGTTAGAACGCGCAGATAAGCATCAGACTTATTATACGGAGGATGTTCCGCATGCCGTCCCGGCTGCGGAACATCTTTTTGTTAACAGGCTCCTGCAGGATTATCACCGGATGCTTGCCACGCCCCTGTATCCTACCGCAGATCCAAGCATTATGACGCCTATGCCTATGCCGAGGAGAAATTTCAGAGAGACACACAGCGAGACAATGACGGCGGCCGCGCCAAGAGCCATGATGATATAGGCAATCCTGCGGATCATCCCGGAGTTCTTGCGGTTTCCCGCATATTCATCGGCAGGGGCATTGCCGATCTCACGTCCGGAGTAATAATCGCGGTCGGCATGCCGTAAAGCCTGAGTCTCGGTATAGAGCCGGAATTTCGGCAAAGAGAAGTTGCAGGACAGGTCTTCCTGCAACGAATCGATTAAGGTTTCGGTCATATCGCGGGCAGAAGGGGCATACATTTTTCCGTCATCCGGTTCGAAGAGGCCGGGCACTGACGATATTGTTTCCGTAATATCCTCGAGAGCCGGCACATTGCCGGGAGAACGTCGTATCATCTCAATAAGGAGGCTTCTGACCTGCGGAAGGTCATTGGCCTCGATGGCAATCTGTAGAGTTTTTTTCATAACCTTATTTTTTAAGTAGCTATTAAAAATTAACCGATATATGTAGCTATTGAATCTTGTAACATAAAACTTGCTCTTTTTTGTCGTTTCGATCCTGTCGTTCAGTCGCATAGCCCGCTATGCTCCTTCGCTCCAGAACCGAACCGCCTAAAAAACAGCGGCGTTTNNTTAATTTTCAATAGCTACTTAACAGCTTCTTATTATCCTCCTGAACCGCGCAAATGGATTTATTTAGTTAACAAGCGGGATGGGGCAAATGTTTTTTTAACAAAATGGCGCTTTACAGGACGTTTATATGAGGATTTTTTGTTAATTTTGTTGCTCATATATGAACGACATGAAAAAAATACAGGAGTGTCTGGGTCCCGAGCTTGACGAGATGAACGCCATCATCGTCGAGACGCTTCGCACATCCAATCAGATGATGGACGACATAGTCACCCGTTACCTGAAGATAAAGGGGAAGCAGATACGCCCTATTCTGGTCATACTGAGCGCGAGGATGTTCGGCAGCGTGAGCCGCGAGGTTCTGTTGGCCGGCGCGGCACTTGAGATGCTGCACAATGCCTCGCTTATACATGACGACATAGTCGACGAGACGGCGTTGCGCCGCGGCATGCCGACGATCAACGCCACAATGGGCAACCATATAGCCGTGCTGGTAGGAGACTATTTTGTTTCCAATGCACTGGCGGCAGGTATCCGCACGGGCGACATACGTGTCATATCGGCACTGTCGGCACTCGGCAAGGAGTTGAGCCTCGGAGAAATAGACCAGATCTGCAATGCCCGCGACCATGCACTTGACGAAAGCAGTTATTTCGGCATGATACGCCAGAAGACGGCTTCACTGTTCATGAACTGTGTACGCATGGGAGCCGAACTGGGAGGAGCGACACAGGAAGACCTTGAGAAACTGGTGCGCTATGCCGAACTTCTCGGATTATGCTTTCAGATCAAGGATGATATATTCGACTACTATGAAGACACCCGTATCGGCAAGCCGACGGGCAATGACCTGCGCGAGGGAAAAGTGACACTGCCGCTGTTGTACGCCTTGCGTACCGCTCCAGAGAGTGAGGCGCGACCTATGCGTGATCTTCTGCTTGAGGGAACGCTCTCAGGCGACGATATAAACCGTCTGATAGAGTTCGCCAAAAAGCATGGCGGGATAGATTATGCCTATTCCCGGATGCGGGAGATGCAGCGGGAAGGGGAAAAGATTCTTTCCACACTTCCCGATACCGAATCAGGGAAGGCATTCGGAGATATTTTCGATTTCATAATATCGCGTGACAACTGATGCTTAAGCGTCTGATGATCGACGGAGTGACCGAGGCCGGTTGTGACGAGGCCGGCCGGGGCTGTCTGTGCGGTCCGGTGAGTTGCACGGCTGTCATACTGCCCGAAGATTTCGACGCGCCCGAACTCAACGACTCTAAGCAGCTTACGGCTGCCGCACGCGAGCGTCTGCGCGAGCAGATAGAGAGAGAGGCTGTGGCCTGGGCCGTCGTTATGGTAGATGCAGAGGAGATAGACCGGATAAACATACTCAACGCCTCTATAACGGGCATGCAGCGCGCCCTGGACGCGCTTGCTGTACGTCCGGACCATATTCTTGTCGACGGCAACCGTTTCAGGCCCTATCTCGATCCGGTGAGGATGATGGATATCCCCTACCATACCGTGGTCAAAGGAGATGCCACATATATGTCTATAGCGGCCGCCTCCATACTTGCCAAGACCCACCGTGACGAACTGATGAAACGTTATGCCGCTGAATATCCAGGATATGGCTGGGAGAGTAACATGGGTTATCCGACCAAAGCCCACTATGCGGCCTTGGCTCAGTCCGGACCGACACCACTCCACCGCAAGACTTTCAATCTTAAAACGAAGTGATATTAGTGATAACGGCTTTATCTTATTATTCTGTCGGATGAGCGGGATTGCCGGGTTATTTTGCTAAGGTAACACCTATTATCACTGTGTTAACACTTTTTGCTCACCGCCTCGGAGAGGGGCTGCTCCGAGGGACAGTGAAATATTTTCTCTGCGGAGCTTGGCGGA
>DAAV01000081.1:0-1255 GCA_001701295.1 Bacteroidales bacterium H10 | reverse complement strand
CCGCTGTGGAGAGTGGTTTTCAACGCCTCGGAGAGGCGCTGCTCCGACTGAGGGGGCTCGGGAGAGGGTGGTTCGGGGGTGAGACGAGGGGTAATGCCGGAAATTGGTTTATACGCGGGAATGTATTATCTTTGTAGATGAATATGTCTCGCTTAATGATGAGAACAGGGAATTATCCATATACGCTGCTGCTACTGCTCGTCGTCTGCATGATGACGGGATGCGGCGACCGTGCCCGCGAAAACAGTTTCAACGAGATCGAGAACCGTATCAGCGCCGATCCTAAAGCGGCAGTGCTGTTTGTCGACAGTCTTGTAGCAGACAGCACGTGGAGCGCAGGGATGTCAAAGGCCGAACGTGCCCGCTTCGACCTGCTGCGCGTCAAGTCGGCCGACAAGGCATACGTGCGCCACACCTCCGACTCTCTGATCCGGACGGTATTGGAATACTATGAAAAGCATCCCGGCTCGGAGCAATATCCCGAGGCCCTCTACTACGGAGGCCGCGTCTACTCCGACCTCGGCGACTCGCCTACAGCCCTTCGCTACTTCCATAACGCGCTTGATGCAATTGAAAATAGCGATAAATACAAAAGGCTGCGTGTAAGAATACTGGGCCAAATGGCATCTTTGTTAAATCATCTACATCTCTATAATGATGCGATTCCTTACCTGAGACAGGTAATTGAAATGAGAAAGGAATTTAGAGACACTCTGATGCTGTCAAATGATCTTCAGCTTCTTGGTGCGGTGTATATGCATAAGAATGAATTAGATAGTGCGAGGAAAATTTTTGAAGAATCAAAGGACCTTTCAACTGGCAGATCAGAAAGTTCAGTCGCGAAAGCCAATATGTATCTTGCAGGAATACAGAGCAGAATGGGGAATTATGAGGAAGCGGTCTCCTTGATCAGAGGAATCCCCGAACGAATAACCGATTCCTACCATACTACAGCATTGGCTTACGCTGCGAACATATATAAAAATTTGGCTAAGCATGACACAGCCTTATTATATGCCAACGAGATATTGAATAACCCAGACACACGCAACCATAAAGTCGCCTATGGCGTCTTGTTGTCACCTGAAGTTATGGAATTGCAGCCAAAGGATAGTTTGGCGAATTTATATTTGCGTTTTGGAGCTGAACTTAATAGGTTGGCGAATGATACGGCACAGTCAGAATCTTCTTTTCAGAACTCCTTATATAACTATAGTTTGCATGAACGAGAGCATAGGATAACAGAAGAAAAAAA
>DAAV01000016.1 GCA_001701295.1 Bacteroidales bacterium H10 | reverse complement strand
GTATTATCAGGAGGCGCGTCTCTAAAAACCGCTCCCGACTGGGATGCATACAATAAGGCTACATCTGCTTCAAGCCAGACCTATGTGGATCTGCCCATAGGCGCGAGCGTGGCATGGAAAGCCACTACCGAGGGCGACGGAGTAACCATCCGCTATACTATCAAGGACAGTCATGAAGGAGGTACCGGCAAGGCCGGCGGCTATGCCGAGGGCGAAGGTCATTTGGAGATCTATGTCAATGNNATCAGTTCATATCATATGTATCAGTATTTCAGTTATGGATCCGGCTCGCCGAGCCAGAATTCAGGGGGTGCGCCCGCTTTCTGTTTCGACGAGCGTCACGTGCAGCTGAACAAGATGATACGGCCTAACGACACTATAGAAGTGAAATGTACGAAAGGCCAGGAAGTCGGTGTCGACTTTCTCGAACTTGAGGTCGTGCCCGAAGAACTCGATCCGAGCGACGGCGCCAACGGCCGCCAGATCTTCGATGTGACCGCCTACGGCGCGAAAGCCGACACTCCGAATTTCGACAACCGTTCGGCGTTCGAGAAGGCATTCAATGCGGCGAGCGCGGTGGGCGGCATCATGTTCATACCGAAAGGCACATGGTATATGGGCCACAACGGCCAGGGAGGACATGGTCTTCTTTCGCTCTCGGGCAAGAACGTGAAAGTGATGGGAGCCGGCATCTGGCACACCAATATCCAGTTTACGGGCTGGGAACAGTTCGGGGGCGGTATTTCGGGCGGTAATCCGAGCAACACCGGCGGGAAGAGCGCGATGGACAACATCGAGTGGTGCCATATGTATATCAATTCGAATCTCAGTGACCGTCAGGGGGAGAATGCCGTCTACAAATGTTTCATGGACATCTGGTGCGAAGGCTCGGTGATACATGACGTATGGGAGCAGCACTTTGAATGCGGATTCTGGTTCGGCGACTACAACAACGCCAACAAGAAGAGTCTTGTCAAGGTCGTGAACTGCCGCATCCGCGACAACTTCGCCGACGGCGTTAACTTCTGCCGCGGCACATCGAACTCGGCAGTATACAACTGCTCGGTGCGCAACAACGGTGATGACGGACTTGCCTGCTGGGATGACCCCGGACTCGGTTCGCAGACCGGAAACACATTCTGCTACAACACGATCGATTTCATATGGCGCGCCGGCGCGATAGCCATCTACGGCGGAACCAACCAGCACGCGCACAACAACTATATCTGCGACACATTCATGGCGTCGGGTATCCATGCCAACGACATATTCTCGCGCGGCACAGTCGACGACGTGACCATAGAAGAGAACATACTGGTGCGCGCCGGCACACTCTGGGAGAGCTGGGGCCGCGACTATGGCGCCATCGACTTCGAGGGTACGAATGTGGCCACGGTCAAGAACAACTATCTTTACAACTGTCCGGCCGAGGCGCTCCGTATCAAGGGTACGAATGCCGGCGTGACAATCGACGGTCTCTACGTGAACGGAGCCGGAGTGAGCGGCGGCGAGCAGCACTACAGTGCGAGCGCGCATTCCGCCGGACTCGGCAATGTGGCCGGTGCATCGTTCACGCTCCGCAACATGAAAGTGGTGAAGAACTCCGTGCCACGTCCGACCGAGGGTGCCGATCTCGACCAGTACAAGAGCTGGCCCTGGTGGGACACAGATCCCGGTTCGGGCTGCTGGAGCTGGATCGAGGAGGATTCCGAGGACTGGGCCACATACATTCCTCCCTATCCTACACCCCGGGGTGTGGAAATCCCCATCAATATTTTTGAGACACTCCGCAACTACAACTTTACGCTGACAGGTCTTGACTGGATCACAAACCAGGACAAACACTCGATGTACGAAGGCGACAAAGTGACATTCAGAATCCGTGTGGACTATAAGGGCGCGGAAGAGATACCGGCTGACACACGCGTCAACTTCCAGTTCAGCATAGACGGCAATTCAGTCTACAGCGTGACAGACAAAGAGGGTTTCAGTCCCAACAGTTACCGTATCATAGAATTCACAACACCCTGGACAGCCACCAAGGGACAGCATACCTTTACAGCCACTATCGATCCCACGGGTCGTATGCTGTATGAGGACAACAGATCGGACAACGTGCGTGTGAAGAACGTGAATGTGATGGAGATTCCCGAAGGGGAGGAGCCTGAAATCGAGATCCCGACACACAGCGGCCGCGACATGGGTGTAGTGAAGGTATATTTCGTGAACCTCAGCGGCGATCAGGACGAGATCAAGGTAGGCGACAGACTCGAACCCCACGCTATTGTAGCAAACTACGGATCAGAGACAATCGAGCTCGGCTCGGGCAAAGGCGTGCTCTGGGCGCTCGGAGGCTCACCCGAATACAACAGCGGTATGCTCTGGGACGACACATATCACAAAATCGCTCCGGGAGAATGGATCGACGTGACACCCAACGGCGGCGGCAACCAGGTCACCGGCGGATGGAACAGCGACAACACCTACACGGTGAAAGCCGGTACGGCAGATCTCTGGTGCCGCATGGACAATCCCAACAATTATCAGGACAACAATGCCGATAACAACGCTCTCTCCGAGATGTTCGAGTATCCGAAGAGCCGTCCGGTCTATAACGACAATCCCGACAAGGCCGACAATCTTCTGACCGGAGGTCTCTGGGACTATGAGGACGGAGAAGGCGGCGGAGACGTGACAGTGACAGGCTTCGACCTTGTGGCCTCCGCAGTGAGCTGGAATCCCGGTGACAAAGAGATACAGGCCGGCGATGTAATCAACGAATTCGAGGTGCGTGTGGACAATGCCTCCAATGTGGCCTTCCCCGCAGACAAGACCCTTCGCGTGACCTATTATATAGACGGCAAGTCGATCGGTTCGACGACCTACAGCAACGGTATAGCCGCCAACGGTTCAACAGTGGTGAAGATCGACGGCGACTATGAGGCCACCGCAGGCGCGCACACCGTGAAAGCCGNNACAATGTGAGCGGCGAGTCGAGCTACGACAACAATTCGCGTGAACGCACATTCAACGCAATGGGCGAGACAAGCTTCATCGAGCCTGCTACGGAATATGTGACAGGACTCTCGACAGAGCCGGTTAACGGCGTGCATTTCGTAGTCACGAAGATCAGCTGGGCGAAAGCCGACGGCAGCGAGGGCGGCATACGTCCGGGCGACAGAATACGTTTCACCGCCACGGTCTACAACAACGGAACCGAAGCGTCTCCCAATATCAAGCACGGCATACAGTGGCAGCTTCCCGCAGGCAACACCGGCGACATACTCTGGTGTGACACCCGCAGGACATCGTCACAGCCCGGCGAGACATTCGAGCTGACATCTATGGGCGGCAGCCGCAACACAGACGGCACATGGGCCGCGCCTGAGGGCACGACAAGTGTGACCGCATGGTTCAACGACACGCATGATCTGGGCAACTGGGAATGTAAGTTCGACTTCCCCGTAGAGATCGTGGCCGCTCCCCAGGAGGTAGAGTTCCATGACAGTCCGACAGGCGCCGACAATCTGCAGACCGGAGTCGCAGTCCTCACCGACGACGAGGTTTCCGCAGCAGGAGACGAGTGGTACACCCTTCAGGGTATACGCGTGGAGCGTCCGACAACGGCCGGAATCTACATCCACAACGGAAAGAAAGTTCTTGTGAAGTAATGCAAGAGAATCAGGATAGGTCCTAACACGAGGGCGCGTCGAGAGGCGCGCTCTCAAATTAAGAAGGGAATTCAGATAGCTAAGGTAGCTAAATAGCTATTATAGCTAACATAGCTATTTAGCTAAAAATATTAACTTAAACTGTTTTCGTAATGTTAAAAATTTTCAGAACGATTCCGTTGGCGGCGCTTGCTCTCGCAGGAGTGGCGGCGACAGCGGGCGCGACCGTCGCCGACAAGTATCCGATACCGGCGTCGGACGCCAAAGGCGTGAGAGGTGCCACGGTGTCTTACACCCGTTATGACTGCAACGACGCGCGCGATGCCGAACTCGACGGCGGCGCTACACTCGAACGGGACAAGACCTGGAACAGGTTTCAGATCACGTCGCAGGCAAGTGACCAGACCTATGTGAAAATGCCAGTCGGCGCGACCGTGACATGGAACATGAATACCTATGGCGACGGCGTGACCGTGCGCTATACGATAGCCGACAAACATGACGGCGGTCACGGACAGGAAGGAGGCTATGCGCTCAATGAAGGTGAACTGGAATTCTATGTCAACGACCAGTATGCCGGCAAGGTGGTGCTGAGCTCCTATTACATGTATCACTATTTCAAGCAGGGTGTCGGCGATCCGTCACATTCGATAGATCCTACAGCGTCGCCCGCCTTCGCGTTTGACGAGCGCCACACTGTACTGAGCCGCATGATGAAGCCCGGTGACCGTCTGACAGTAAAATGCACGAGCGGCGATGCCGTCGGGGTAGACTTCGTGGAGACCGAGGTCGTGCCCGAAGTGATCTCCGAGGAAGAGGCCGGCGAAGGGCGCCAGGTCTTCAATGTGCTGAGCTACGGAGCAAAGGCCGATGACCCGTCGAAAGACAACCGCGGCGCGTTCAACGCCGCCATCGCCGCAGCCAACAAGGTCGGAGGCGTGGTGTATGTGCCCGAAGGCACATGGTACATGGGAATGTCGGACAAAGGGAATGCCGCCAACCAGCAGGGTATATGGGGCTTCTCGGCCAAGAACGTGAAGATCACCGGTGCCGGCATGTGGCACACCAACATCCAGTTTACCGGCTGGCTATGCTTCGGAGGCGGTGTCTCGGCAGGCAATCCGACGATCGGCGGCACGAGCGACGCCGACAATCTAGAGTTCTGCAACATGTATCTGAACTCCAACCTCAGCTGGCGAAACGAACCCCAGGCTGTGTACAAGGCATTTATGGACCTATGGACAGGAGGCTCCGTGATACATGACGTATGGATGGAACATTTCGAGGCCGGTATCTGGTTCGGAGATTACAACAGCAATCCGCGCCGTGCCTGCGAGGATTCAAAAATAGTCAATTGCCGAATCCGCAACAATCTCGCCGACGGTGTGAATTTCTGTCAAGGTACATCCAATTCGGCAGTCATCAACTGCAATGTGCGCAACAGCGGTGATGACGGTCTGGCAATGTGGGCGAATAATGACGGAAATGTCAAGAACGAGGATGGCAATATATTTTGCTTCAATACTGTAGAACATATATGGCGCGCAGGAGCCATCGCGGTGTATGGAGGAACCGATCAGAAAGTATATAACAACTGGATAGGCGAAAGCTTTATCAGTTCGGGATTTCATGCAAACGACACGTTCCCCGGGCATAAATGGGGGGCTACGGCCGACAAGCCGGTGATAGTCGAAAACAATTATTTCGTGCGTGCCGGAAGCTACTGGGATATATTCAACCGTCCCTACGGGGCTATCGACCTTCAGGACGGACTCTCCAATATAATCATCCGCAACAATCATTTCTGGGAGTGTCCGGCAGAGGCTATCAGCGTTCATAACGCACAGACCAATGTAGTCTTCGACGGCGTATATGTGAACGGCGCCGGACTTTCAGGTCAGGCCAACGACTGGAGCGCCAGCAACCATACGCTCGGGGCGGGCGGTTTTCAGAATCGTTCACTCGGGAGTCTGGTATTTAAAAATTTCGAGCTTGTCGAAGGTTCTGTTCCTCGACCCACTATCGGCGCCGAACTTGACGAGTACGAATGGCCTTTCTCCNNCGTGGGTGAGCGAAGATGCCATAGACTGGGCGGAGACTCCCCCGTATCCTGATTCGGAAGGTATCATACCGGCTCCAGATCCGTTCGAGACACTGACAGACTATGACATAGTGCTGACCGGCATCGACTGGACTACAAACCAGGGCAAGCATTCGATGTACGAGGGCGATATCGTTACATTCAGGGTGCGGATCGACAACAAGGGCATCAAAGGCATTCCTGAAGATGCAAAATTCACGGTACGTTTCAACGTGGACAACACATACTCATCTTCCTACACGGTTAAAGAGGGTATCGGCGCGGGAGAATCGATGATTCTTGAATTCCCCGTAAGCTGGGCGGCCACACTTGGTGAGCATACATTCACCGCCACAGTCGATCCTGCCGGCAAGCTTCTCCACGAAATCAACCGCACGAACAACACTCGCGTGAAGAACGTGAATGTTAGGGAACTGCCTGAAGGGGAGGAACCGGAAATCGAGATCACGACACACAGCGGTCCGGACATGGGCGTGGTAAAAGTATATTTCGAGAATCTCACCCGTCAGGACGGCGAGACCAAAGTCGGCGATATACTTATGCCCCACGCCATAGTGGCCAACTACGGATCGGAGACGATACGCCTCGGCTCTGGCCAAGGAGTGCTCTGGGCGCTCAACGGCACGCCGGAATACAATACGGGTATGCTTTGGGATGACACGGAGCATACTGTGGCTCCGGGGGAATGGATCGATGTGACACCCTGCGGAGGAGGTATGGGCAACGGCTCTCTCGCATCGCTGGGCTGGAACACGAATGACTGGACCTATACGGTGAGCGAAGGGACGGTAGATCTCTGGTGCCGGATGGATAGTCCGGCGAAATATAATGACAATGACGCCTCCAACAACGCGCTGTCGCAGACCTATGATTTCCCGAAAACAAAACCTGTCTACAATGAGAATCCCGACAAGGCCGACAATCNNCATCATGACTACGAGGATGAGGAAGGGGGCAGCACGGAAGATCCCGTGACAGGATTCGATCTCGTGGCCTCCGCCGTGAACTGGACCCCCGGACACAAGGAGATCGAGGCCGGACAGGAGATAGGCAACTTCGAGGTGGTTGTCAAGAACAACTCCACTGTAGCCTTCCCGTCGGAAAAGACCTTCCGCGTGACTTACTATATCGACGGCCAGCAGAAAGGATATGCCGACTGGACAGAGGGAATCGAGTCCAACGGAGAGGTAGCAGTGAAAATCAGCGGCAATTACACCGCGACGGCCGGCGCGCACACCGTGAAAGCCGTGATCAGAAATGTGGCAGGCGAGCTGAGCACGGACAACAATTCACGCGAGCGCACATTCAACGCCAAGGGAGATGTCGCATTCATCGAGCCAGCTACGGAATATGTGACCGGATTCAGCGAGGATCAGGTGAACGGCATGTCGCTGGTGATCCGCCGTATATTCTGGAGCAAGCCCGGCCGCGCCGGCGAGGGTATCCGCCCCGGAGACAAGGTTGTTTTCTCGGCCGAGATCTACAACAACGGAACGGAGCGCACGCCCGACCGCAAGCATGGCATGCTTCTTGAGACTCTGCCATCATACGATCCGAAATACTGGAGCGACGACCACAAGACCGGTCTTGCGCCCGGCGAGTCAATGATACTCACCACGTGCGGAGGTTCCGTATCGACGACAGGAGAGTGGACCGCCGCCGAAGGCACGACAAATTTCCGCGTGATGCTTGATGACCAGAATGATTTCGGTCTTAAGGACAAGCCGGGCATGACGATACAGAGTATGCCCGTGGAGATAGTTGCCGCTCCGCAGGCCGTGGAGATGCATGAGAATCCTACTGGTGCCGACAACGTCGAGACCGGTGTGGGCATTCTCACCGACGAGGAGATGTCGGATATGACAGACGTGTGGTACACGCTGCAGGGTATCCGCGTGAAGCGTCCGACGACGGCGGGAGTGTATATCCACAACGGCAAGAAAGTCGTAGTGAAATAATATGAATACCCGATAGGGTGTTGATGGGTTTCCCTCCGGATGGCTCGTACGGGCCGCCGGAGGGAAACTTTCATTATCATAGACGTAGTTTGCGGGTTTTGCCCGAAGCGTCACGGATTATGTATATGCCGGGAGAGTGTGGAGATGTCACGCGACAGCCGTGGGTCGTGAATATCACGGCATCTTCGGAAACAACAGATCCTTCGGCGGCTATGTCGCTTATTCCCGCCAGTTCCTTTATATAGAAAGCCGGAGACAAAGTCTGTGTCTGAGTCGCGCCATAAGAATCGCGGACAGATATGCGCAGATCGAACCATCCGTCCGGTGAAAGACGGGTGACTCCTCCAAGATCCGCGGAGAATTTATTGCCGTATCCGGGAAGAACCGGTTCGCCTATCTCTTTAAAGTCAAGAGTCTCGAACGCGTCCGAACCGCGGGGAGCATATTCCACCCCCGTGCATTCCACTTCCTCGAAATCAGCGTAGACTACCTTAAGTGCGTAATTGTCGCAATAGGAGAACCGCCCGGCAGTAAACATCACTTCAGAACCTTCGGCTGTGGCAGGACGGTCGTTTGTCACACCTTCCCCGTCAATGATACGCAATGAAGTCAGAGTTGGAGGTATCCACGTATCGCGCGAGGAATCGAATGTATGGACAGCCTTGCAGAATCCAGGAACATTCTCGTCCACAAGTACATTGTCGGTCGAGATCTCAAGCCTATATTCCCCTCCTGCGCCCCACTCGGTGTCGTAGGGAAATTCATAGCGCCTGTTGCAGAGGAGTGTGCCGTCGCGATAGAATTTCAGGTCACACAGAGACTTGTCGAAAATGTTTTCCCAGTATTCGATGCTCGGAATGGAATAATAATCGCTGCTCTGGGACATGGATTCGCCGTGACGGCCCGTGTATGTGAACTCGAAATATTCCTCTTCCGGGATAATTATAAGCATAGGGGCACAGTTTCCGAGAGGAGTTTCAGGAACAGGATCTGAAAAATCAGGATTTTCCGGACCGATCACCGACGAAGAACCGTCAGACAGATAGACGGAGCGAAAAGGAAGCATGTTGAGTCCCACCTGTCTGACACCGTCTGCTTCCAATCTCAGGGGCAAACCTGCCACAGAGCTGTCCCATCCCCGTACGGCACACCCGACAGGTACAGGAAGCATCTCATACCGGCCGTCATATCCGGCAGGACGCCAAAGGGCAACCTTATCGGTGGGGCAGTCGGCATCGTACATTCCCAATCCGGCAGTAGCATATATGTTGCCGTCGACAAGCGCCAGACAGGAAGACCAGGAATAATAATAATCGGCTTCACCCTGAGCGGTATGGAATTCCTCAACCTTGGCATTGGCGGGTGTTTTCGCGAATGATTCGGCTGCAGATATCCAGCCGGAGGCGTCAGTGCCACATACCGGTTTATTGAAATCCACCGGTATTATCATACTCAGAAAGCCGAAAGGAGAATGCATCACATCAAGTCTTGTCGAGATAAATCTTGAGTCAGGATTGTTGCAAAGAATATAGTTCAAGGTAGAACCGTCAGTGGTCAGTCCCAACATCATCACAAGAGTATCGCCATGAGTGAAACTATGCATATACTGAGCGCAGGGTACGGTTCCGACAGTAGAATTGAATTTGAATTCAAGAGGACTTCCGTCCGGTGCTATATGTGCGATGTCTGTGCGACGAGTCGCAGAAGAGGCCTTGAGTTCGAGATTCATGTCTTTATCGACTTTTACATCGTCGAGAGTCAAAATCGCGACACCTTCGAAATTTCCCAATGTAATACAGAGGAAAAAGTCATATGTGCCGTCCGGCATATTGAATTCGTAGACATGACTGTCTTCTTCCTCGGAAAGACCATAGTAGGGACTCGTGTCCGTTCCTGAGGATTCGAATGCAAACAATCCCGACAATGTCTGTTGTATGGATAAATCGTAATCCACATCAAGAATCACCTTATTGAGATCTTCTTCTGATTCCGAAATCAGAGCCGGAGGAGCCTTGTATAAGGTCTTTAATTCAAGTGTGCTGCCGGATGCATAAGCACCGGCGCCCACGAGAATGGCAGAGGCCGCCAGAATAGTCAGTTTTTTCATTTTATTATCAGTTTTCGGGTTGGAACAGAGTTGGAGGAAATCGCCTTTACGATATATACACCTTGCGGTAGCCGCGCGTCCATACAATTGTCATAGTCGCCTTTATAGACAAGTATGCCTGCGGTATTATAGACTTCGACATCCAAGCCAGAGAAACCTGCGGGAAGAGAGTTGACAGAATCGGGTGTCATTTTGCAGAAAGCGGGTGCGATTTCCTGAATCTGGTAGTTGTCTGAGTCATCGACAAGTTTGATCCGCAGATCATACCATCCCGATTCAGATTCGGCGGAGACTCCGGCAAGCGATCCGCGATAGAACGCGCCGTAGGCTACAGGTTCCAGCATCTCCGGAATTTCCTCGACATCCAGTATGCGCCATTCTCCGCTGCCGTGAGGAGCATATTCCACCTGCACATCACTCAAAACGCCATAATTGAAAAACCACATGTAGGACCGGTCGGACTCGGCATATTCGAAGTCACCGGCATAGAACTCTACCACGCCTTCGTCCAGAGAACTGAAACGATCGGTGATCTTGCCTTCGGAGTCACGGAACTGAAGAGACCGCAGCGCGGGTGGGTTGGCCGACGGCATGTTGGTATCGTAATATATGGTTGTCTTGTTATAGCCTTGCATGTCATCGACGAGAACATTGTTGTTTTCGATAGTTATACGGTATTCAGCTTTTGTAGAGTTGAACTCTCCGTCTCTCAGACGCCACCTCATAAAGTCATCGGCAGTCCAGTATGGTCTTGTGGAGATTGTCTCGCCATCGGCTTTCATCTCAAAATTCATGTTGCGGTTGTCGATATTTCTGTTTTCTCCATGACGGCCGATAAAAGAAAATCTCAGCTGCGAGTCGGAATTTCTTACATATCCGATCGAAGCAATGCATATGGGTACGGAATTACCCCATGTAAAAGACTGTCCGTTATCGATGGTATATGACAAATAGTCATTAAAGGCTTTGACAGTCGTGACAGGATCTTCCTCCGCATGAGTCCAGTCATCGCGGAAAAGGCCATTGACAGCGGCGTTGTCGACAAACTGAAATTTATTTTCAGGAGTAATTCGGAAGAGAGGCATCAGTGTGCCGAATCCCATTCCTATAAAATCAGTCTGTCCGGACTGATCGTCGGTTCCGAAAATAGGGAGCATTTCAAACCGGGAATTTTCTCCGGCGGACGGTGGCGCGCAGACATATATTTTGTCAAGATTAGGAAGATCCACTTCATATCCCGGCTGAAAGATCGTATGACTGAATATCTCGCCTTTCCATACCGGTACATATCCGAATGTCTCCGTGGCACGTATTTCGGGATTGGATGCAATATGAGTGTTGCCAAGACGGTGAGGCGCGAAGTTGGCCGTCAGACATAAAAAATCATTTTTATCATTTGTAACAGTCTGACTTTTCATGCCATCCGCCTCAAGACTTACAAATTCCATTCCTTCCGCCGTCCTGCCTATACGAACCTGCACGGCAGAGAATTCAGTATCATCTGAGAGATCATTGATGTAAATATCGCCTTCCGACGGTCCGTAAGTCTCCTTTTCACCATCAAGGATCCTTGCCAGAAAAGAGGGATATGATATTATCTGACCATGACGTTCATGATATATTTCGGTAAAACTGAATCCGACATAAGTATTACCCTCTTCCCTGATCTCTCCGTTTTCCAGCAATTCTCCTATCATATCCTTGCCGGTCGAAGTGACGGCTTTGAACTGTATATGGTTTTTTGCGGAGTAGGCATCAAGTACAATAGGAGAATTATCGGAGACTTCATAATTCTCTTTTATAACAAAAGTGTAACCGTCATGATCAGTATGTGACAGAATGGCAATGAAGTCGTAAATGCCGGGCGTGTCGGAGAAATGCATATAACCGTCGCTTTCAAGATCCACTTCATCGATAATGAAAGACCAATCGTCATTAATGCAAAGAACCTGCATGGATGAATATTTGTCACGGTTGTAGTCAACTTTGACGCGGATATCAATATCTTCCGCATCCGACCTTGATTTCGAAGGTCTTTTGTCGCTTCCACATATTTTAGGCTGCATTTCCGGAGAAGAATACATAGGAAAAACTGCGGATGGCGTTACGGCCTGGATTGACATGGCAGCTCCGAAGAGGAGCAGCGAGGCTGATAAGTAAAATTTCTGCTTCATGTTGTCTTGGTGTTTCATTGCAGATGCTTGTTATGTCTCAGTCACGCCTTCCGGCATCTCCAAAACAAATGGCGTGGCTGGAGGGCTGGATGCCCTTCGATGTTGCGAAGTTATCGATATGTAAGGTTAAATCAAATTTTTATGGCAAATATTATGTTTCATATCGCGATATGACACAAAAACTACCGATTTTGTCGTGAAAAAGCGCACTGTGTGTTGAAATCGCACGTTACGACGAGGGTTGTGTGGGTCATGGCGGTTCACCGTCTCGGAGAGACGCTGCTCCGGGTCTGGGACTGGCGTATGAATTCGGTTGTGGTCAGTCCGGTGACGGCCTTGAAGGTCCGTGAGAAGTGTGAGCGGGAACGATAGCCTACCTTTTCGGCGACGGCCTCAATGGTGGGGCGCCCGTCAGGATCGGCCTCTATGAGTATGCGGCATGCCTCGCGAATGCGATAGTCCCCGACAAAGAGACTGAAGTTTTTACCGGCATATCGGTTTATGGCCCGCGAAATGATTCTTATCGGAATTCCGGAAAGTTCCGACATCGTATCGATCGAGAATGCGGGATCGAATACTTCAGGACGATGAGAAAGAAAATCCTTGACTTTGTCGAAAGTTTCAGCAAGACACCGGGAATCGTTTTCAGATTCTTCGGGAGGAACATCTGATGCGGAATTCCCTATGGATTCCTCCTTCTGCGGAAGGTCAACGTTCTTGAGGAAAAGATCGTAGCGGCATTCAGTAAGTTTGCGTCTTTTGTATATAAGAAAAAGAAGAAGAGTGATTATCACAGCTGAGGATAAGGAGATGACAAGAATCAGGGAACGCTGACGTGCGTTCTTTTCACGCAAGATTTGCTGCTGAAGTTCCGCTTCTTTCAGTTCTGTGTTATAGCGGGAAGTTATCATATCCTGTTCGAGATCGGAAATTGCGGTCATATTTCTTGCACTGTAAAGAGAATCCCGCAAGACGAGAGATCGAAGATCATAAGCCGCAGCAGCCTTATAGTCGCCTACAAGCCGGTAATATTCAGAAAGGACCTTATTAAAGAAAATTTTTCCATTGAAATCCTCATATCCCTGCATGTGAGTAGCCGCCTCG
>DAAV01000054.1 GCA_001701295.1 Bacteroidales bacterium H10 | reverse complement strand
TTGCTATATCCTTCAATATTTGCGTATTGTCGAATTCTCCGGAAGTGTTGGTGCTTCCATTTAACTTATAGAGTTTCTCCCTGAGGTCTCTGCGGTCTGAATACATCATGAATGGTCCGTAACTCGGGCGGAATATTGTCACAAGATACAGGGCGGGATCATCTGTTTTTCCCTCTTCCTCCAATGCTTCGGCGGCTGCAGCTCTGTATGCGGAGNNTAAGGTCAGACTCTTTAAGCCATAGACGCCGTGCGGGATCTTTCATAGCGTTTGTGACATTTTGCGAGAATTTAACGTTCAGATCCGACAATTCCGCACTGAGACGACGGTATTTCTCTCTTTGCTCTCCCTGTAGGTCCGCTCCGGAATGCACGAAAGACTTATAAGTCTTTTCTATAAGTCGACGATCTTCGTCATTCAGTGATGTGTCGTCATTGCGGCGTTCATAAACCTGGCGGATACGGCTCCACAGGCGTTCGTTCAACATCATGTTGGTCGAATGTTCCGAGAGGGCCGGAGTGACCTTGCTCAATGTATTCATCAGCACTGTATCGCCGGTGGCACTTTCGAGATTGCTGAGCGCGAGGATGGAGCGGTTAAGTACTTTGCCGCTTCTGTCCAATGCGACGATTGTATTTTCAAATGTGGGCACACTGCGCTGATTGCAGATAGCTTCAATTTCCTGATTCTGCAATTTTATTCCTTCCATGATGCCTTCTTCATAATCTGAAGGAGTAAGTCTGGAAAGAGGCATAGTGCCGAATGGCGCGTCAGATCCGGTGATGAGTGGATTGACAGCCGAACACTCGATATCGGATGCGATTGTCATGAGCGATAGAGCGGTGATGGAATTTATAAAAAATTTTCTCATAAATGGAAACTTAGAAATATCATGATGTAAGAAGCCGGAGAGAGTACGCCGGTGTTAGAAATTTACACCGATCACGAGTTTTGCAAAAAATATATAGTTGCTGTCTATATCTGTTTTGATCTTGCTGTCCTCGCTGAAGTATTGATAGGAACCGGAAAGGATGACATATGTCTTTGACATTTTTGTCTGCTGCAGATTTATTCCTAATCCCAATGCCCCGTAAAAATCACCTACAGTGCCTGAATCACTTAGGGTGTTGAATGAATATCCGGCCTGAAGATTGAAAAAAAAGAGAGATGGCCTGTTTCGGAAATTTGTCCTGACTACAGCATAAAGAGGTATGAAATTATTGCCAGAATGTATCGATCTGTGGATTCCGGCACCGATCCCGGCCATCTTTATGAATGCATTCTTGTATCCGAAGAGCACATCTATATCAAATGTCGAAAGATCATGGCTTGTAAGGTCTAATGATGAGCCCGCTTCGGCACCCCATGTGAAATGAGAGAATGCGAGACTGCGGGATTTTTCCGGGAAAAGGCTCTCGCGNNCTGGACTTCGCAAATAGCGGTTTGATTCGTGGAATTGGTTGTTGTGCCGACTGTTACAGTCTTTGCATGGCATATTCCCGGATCACTTTCAAGACACAACAATCCCATAGTAAAGACTAAAATGGATTTTATTATCTTTACCATGGGATTCTGTTTTAAAATTTAATATATCGGTTGCCCCGGATTATTCGCCAAGGTAACTCTTCAGCAATTTACTCTTTTGCCCTTTGAGGCGGCGAATCGCTTTTTCCTTGATTTGTCGTACTCGTTCACGGGTAAGATCGAATTTGGCTCCGATTTCTTCAAGTGTCATTTCCTGACATCCTATTCCGAAGAACATCTTGAGAATATCTCTTTCCCGGTCGTAGAGTTGCTTTAAAGCCCTGTCCACTTCCTTTGACAGCGATTCCTGATTCAGATTGGCGTCTGCCATCGGACTGTCTTCATTGTTCAGGACATCTAGCAGAGAGTTGTCTTCACCCTCGACAAAAGGTGCGTCTACCGAGATATGACGCCCCGATACCTGAATGGTATCCGATATCTTGTCAACCGGCATATCAAGACGCTCGGCAAGTTCTTCCGTGCTGGGACGACGCTCATTTTCCTGTTCGAACCGGGACATCTCTTTTGTGATCTTGTTAAGAGATCCCACCTGATTGAGAGGAAGTCTTACTATACGCGATTGTTCTGCAAGAGCCTGCAGTATTGATTGGCGGATCCACCATACGGCATAGGAAATAAACTTGAATCCTCGTGTTTCATCAAACTTCTGGGCCGCCCTTATAAGTCCAAGATTACCTTCATTGATTAAGTCGGGAAGACTGAGGCCTTGGTTCTGGTATTGTTTTGCCACTGACACCACAAAACGCAAATTGGCTTTTGTCAATTTCTCGAGTGCTGNNTCCTTTTTTTATTCGCTGGGCCAATTCCACCTCTTCACTTACAGAGATTAGCTCCTCGCGACCAATTTCCTGCAGATATTTGTCGAGTGACGCGCTTTCGCGGTTGGTGATTGATTTTGTTATTTTTAATTGTCTCATGTCTCTTTCTGAAATTCCACTTCAATCTCTCGATAGAGGAAGCGTTACAATATCAACCACAGAAAACGAGATAACCATTCAATTCTCCAATTAATGAAAAATCAAAGGGTTATATCCTTGTTTTCGCAATGATTTCTATGAAGTCACGCTATGACTTCTATTTAATAACATAATTTATATGGATTTATTTTATAGAATGACTAAAAAAATTAGATAGTTCATGATTTTCAAGCTATGAGACAGTCTTGTTTCTGCTCCTTAATTCCCAGAATGTGACTGCCGCCGCTGCCGCAACGTTAAGAGAGTCAACGTCATGATACATGGGTATTCTGACTATATAGTCACATGCGGCCGAGACTTTTTCGGGGAGACCGTCTCCTTCCGTCCCGAAAACTACTGCAAGTTTCTCGGCTGTCTTTAATCTTGTGTCGTCNNATAAGCGCAAGCGCCGCGCTCTGAAATCCTGATTGTCTTAATTCTGACACCGGATTGTCGGCCAGAGTCCAGGGCAATGTGAAGACAGCTCCCATGGATACTCTGATCGCTCTTCGGTTTAATGGATCGCAGGTGTCGGATGAAAGGATTATCCCGTCTACTCCCATTGCAGAAGCAGAACGGAAAATCGCTCCAATGTTGGTAGTGTCGGTAATACTTTGCAACACCGCTATTGTATTGGATTTATCACAGATCTCTCTTACGGTAGGCAGACGTTTGCGGTGCATGGCGCATAGCACACCTCTTGTCAACTTATATCCTGTCAGGGATGCCAGAAGTTCTCTGTCGCCGGTATAGACCGGAATATCACCGCAGATGGATATTATGTCGGCCGCGTCTCCATTGATATGTTTCCTTTCGCAAAGTAAGGAAACCGGTTCATAACCGTTTTTTAACGCTACTCTGATTACTTTAGGGCTTTCGGCGATAAATATGCCCAGCTCGGATTCTATGTTGTTCCGAAGTTGTGCTTCTGTAAGTTTTGAATAAAGATCCAGTCCCGGATCCGATAGATTTCTGAGTTCAATTAATGACATAGGTCGAATTTTGTGGGTAAATTTAATAATTTTATCCCGTTTTTACTAATCCTTCATTATTTTTACTCGTTAATAAATAAAGAGCCAATCCGCGGGCTCTTCCCACAGACACTATAAACTTTTACGAGTAGCTTATGAATGACACAATGACCAAGACGCGTCTGATAAAATCATGGAAAGATCTGAAGTCGTATTTTAATGTTAAAAATGATCTTGAGCCTCAGAATGACATTGAAGTGAGTATACGCTCTGGCGTCTCATTCAAGGGAAGTCAGTTGCTTACGTTGATATTCGCTATATTTATCGCTTCATTGGGCCTTAACACCAACAGTATTCCTGTCATCATAGGCGCGATGTTGATCTCTCCGCTCATGGGCCCTATAATCGGTATGGGTCTCGGTATTGCCATACAGGATTTTCAACTTGTTAAGAGAAGTCTTAAGAACATTACTGCAGCTGTTATAGGTTCGCTTGTCACTTCCGCGATTTATTTTCTTATATCGCCGCAATATGAAGGAGCGAGCCAGCTTCTCGCACGTACATCTCCTTCTATATATGACGTATTTGTGGCATTATTCGGCGGTGCGGCAGGCATTCTGAGTATCGCGGCGAAAAACAAGGGGCAGGTATTGCCGGGTGTCGCCATAGCGACTTCGCTGATGCCTCCTTTGTGTACTGCCGGCTACGGTATCGCCACTATGCAGATGCATTTCTTTTTTGGAGCTTTGTATCTGTTTCTGACCAATATGATTTTTATTTTCTTTGCGACATGGATCGGAGTAAAACTCATGGGTTTCAAAAGCCTTGTCTACCAGAACGAAAAGCGTGCACGTAAGATGAGGGCGATAGCTTATTCCATAATCGCCATTACGATCGGGATAAGTGTCTATCTGACAGTAGTCATGATTGACAGGAGTATCTTTCTTGACAAGGCACTGAATTTCGTCGAGAACGAAATGGTATTTCCCAACACTCAGGTATTGTCTCATAAAGAATATATGAAGGGAGATAAAAGATATATAGATGTCACTCTGATAGGGGAGGCCCTTCCTAAAGATTCGTTGCAATTGGCCATGATGAATAAACTGGATTCTGTCGGATTGGGAGGAACGGTGTTGAATATAAAGCAAGGGTTTGCATTGACGCGGAATGATATTAATGATGAGATAAACAGTGACAGGTTCTATCAGATGATGCAGACTGAAATTGACGTANNATTGACCGTCGGCAGACGGTCATAGATTCGTTGAGGAATGTTATTTCGCAAACCGAGCAATTTTCGGATGAGAGCGTCCGCGTGTCTCCTGAGATAAAGGTGCTTTTCCCGACAGTCAGGGATATAGCTTTGACGCATATGGTTGCCGCTACTACAGGATCAGACAAGACCGACACCGTAAGCATGATATTTGTCAATGCGCCTCAGGGACTGACGACATCCGAGCGACAGAAACTCACAGATTATATAAAAGTCCGGCTTGGGCAACGCAAGATGCATCTTACTGTCAATCCGACAAATTTCCCGTGGCCATCCGGATCATGACATGTGTCTTCCTCATGTATGGATATGAAATAAGAAAGGGATTAATGTCGTTAATCAGATAAGTAAGTGATCGGATTAAACATATATCGGAATCGGCAAACTTATGATATATGAGATTGAAAAAATCACTTGCTGTCGTTTAATTTGATCGCTTACTTATGGAAATAAGACATAAAATTCTCTGCGCAGCATTGATATTGTCTCATTGCGTAGGAATCGCGGCAGACATTACATTTGCCGGCAGCCAGTATGAGGTTCTTTCTTTTAATCCGGAGAAAAACACCGGTCTTGAGACAATATATGTGGCATATGACGTATCCCGGATAAGTGATATGACAATTTCCGGTGTAAGCAATAGTGTCATTATATCCACCTATAGCAATCTCGGAGGAGGATATGCGGTGCCTGTGGATTTTTCTCTTATCGATGGCAAAGCTGTAATCAGGAATCCTGAAGGAGACAGGGGTTATATAATAGAAGAAAACGGCAGGTCCGTTTGTATATGGCTGACGGATTATTCGCGACACCGTCTCACACTTGATTCCACGCATGCTTCATCTGAACAGGAGTGCGATAATACACGCATCGATATAGTAGGCAATGGAGATGCAATACATTATTATACTATAGACGGACGGCAATGTGAACTCAGCCGGGAGATTGAGATTGAATATCTCAATCTGGAATGGGACGAGCAGTCAGAATCATTTGTCCAGCATCAGATGACGAAGACTATCGATCATCTGTCTACTACCGTGATGATCACTCCTCCTTTATATTGCAATTCCATATTTGACATCTACGGCGATCGCTTTCTAAAGCAGTGGGGGATGGAGTTGCATATAGAATCACCTTTGGCCTATGCGAACGGTCTTTCTGTACAGACTGTGGCCGAGCAGACCAATTCTCCTTTAGATGACGATCCGGACGCCGATCCCTCAAATATAATAAAAACGGATACTCAAGGGTTGGGAGGCTCGGCTCCCGCTGATATAAGTTTCAGAGCATATACTACCGACGCGGTAATTCATAATGAATGGCAGATCGCGTCGGATCCGGATTTCGAGTATATAGATTATCGTTTCAATGAGCAGAATCTCGATTATACTTTTACGGAAGAGGGCACCTATTATGTCCGTTTTATAGGAAGTAACAGTGATGGTACATGTGAGACGGCAGGGGAGACTTATTCTATTGGCATAGGTTCTTCGGAACTAAGAATACCAAATGCTTTCACACCGAACGAAGACGGAGTCAACGACGTCTGGAAAGTTGGATATAGATCTCTGTTAAATTTCAGTTGTTCCATATTCGATCGATATGGCAATGAAATAACACATTTCACAGATCCTTCAAAGGGATGGGATGGAAAGTATAAAGGTAAGTATGTAAAACCCGGAGTCTATTTTTATGTGATCGAGGCTCAGGGTGCAGACGGAAAGAAATATAAAAAGGGTGGAGACATAAACATAATCAAATCCAAAAGATATACCAACACCGCAACTCCGGGCACATAAATTTCCCGCTTTTCTCATAAAATCGATTGTCAGGCAGCCATATTTGGATTTGAACGGGAGTAATTTGATTAAATGATTGTCATCCATCTAATTAATCATAAAAATATCCGCGGTTCTTTTGTTTAGGGAAAAGGACCGCGGATATTTTTACATGGTGTCTGTACTATGAGATAAAAATTTTTTTTAATTTTTTTGTGCC
>DAAV01000139.1:29812-30013 GCA_001701295.1 Bacteroidales bacterium H10 | reverse complement strand
CCCATTTGGCCACTCTGGTAACCACCCGAATGCGGTGCAAAGTTAAGCAAAATATTTCACACCGCCAAATTTTTTATATCGAAAGTCGGCGTAGAGTCGACATCAGTTCCTGATTGATCGGTTTTTCGTTTTTGATCGCTTTGGTGAAAGGTACATATACGATCTCGTCGTTCTTGATGCCTATCATCACGTTGCGCTGGT
>DAAV01000139.1:12594-29777 GCA_001701295.1 Bacteroidales bacterium H10 | reverse complement strand
CTGCAGGTGGCCGAGGATCGAGACGCGCACGTCATAGCCGGGATACTCCTCGTTCACGCGCTGGGCGAGTCCCATGGCTCCGCCCGTTATGGGAGATTCGGCCACAAGGACGATCGATGAGTTCTTCGATTTGCGGAAGCCGTTCTTGATAAGTTCCGACAGCTGGTCGACCTGAGTGGAGATCTCCGGTATTATGGCTGCTTCGGCTCCGGATGCGATCNNCGTTAAGGGCGAGGAATCCGGCGTCGCGTCCCATTACCTCGATGAAGAACAGGCGTTCGTGAGAGGTGGCGGTGTCGCGTATTTTGTCGACACACTCCATGATGGTGTTAAGTGCGGTGTCGTAGCCAATGGTGGTGTCGGTGCCGTAAAGGTCATTGTCGATGGTGCCGGGCAGACCGACGATCGGTATCTGGAATTCATTGCCGAATATTCTGGCTCCCGTAAGCGAACCGTCACCGCCAATCACTACGAGTGAATCGATCTCGTGGCGTCGCAACACGTCGTAGGCGCACTGGCGACCCTCGGGGGTCTGGAATTCCTTGCATCGTGCAGTCTTCAGGATAGTGCCGCCTCGCTGTATGATGTTCGATACGTTTTGGGTGGAGAACTCCTCGATCTCGTCATAGATCAGACCGCGATAACCGCGATAGATGCCGTAGACCTTGAATCCGGCATAGATGCCGGCACGCGTCACCGCACGGATGGCTGCGTTCATACCGGGAGCGTCGCCACCCGATGTGAGGATACCTATTGACTTTACGTTGCTCATACCAAATGCTTTTATGTCTAATATTTTACAAAGATAACAAAAATTATTAACTTTGCGCCATGAAAGGTATAAAAAATATAGTCATTGATCTTGGAGGCGTGATGATCGACCTTGACAGAGATCGCTGTGTGAGAGCGTTCAAGTCGCTCGGGCTTAACGATGTGGACTCGATGCTTGGGCTGTATCGTCAGGAAGAGCCGTTTCTTTCGATCGAGACCGGACGCATCACCGTGTCGGAATTTTATGATGAACTGCGTCGCCGCACACACACCGGGATCGGGGATATCGAATTCGAGAAAGCTTTTGACGAGTTTCTGGTGGCGCTGCCGGTCGAGAGACTCGCGGCGCTCAGGCGATTAAGAGACGCTGGATACAGGACCTATATGATATCGAATACCAACGCCGTCATGTTCGACGGCTGGATCAAAAGGGCTTTCATGCAGGAAGGGTATCGTGTGGGCGATTATTTTGACGGGATAGTGACGAGTTTTGCGGAGGGAGTCTGCAAGCCAGATCCCGAACTTTTCATGACAGTATTGAGCAGGTACGGACTTGATCCGTCGGAAACGCTGCTTCTTGATGATTCCGAGGCAAACTGCCGTTCGGCCGAAAGTCTGGGAATGAGAAGTGTACGTATAGCGGGTGACAAGACGTTTCTCTCTGTGGCGGCAAATTTATGATGTGTGGAAGTCTTAAAAATGATGCCGGAACGGCCGTGACGGTCGGAACGTTCGACGGGGTGCACTCCGGTCACCGTGCCGTGCTCGGATATCTGAAAGAAGAAGCCGACAGACTCGGGCTGCGTCCGATGGCATTTACTTTCGACAGACATCCTCTTGAAGTGGTGGCTCCATTGCGGGCCCCGAAACTGATAATCGACGCCGAAGCACGCGATTCACTCATAAAAGGATGCGGAGTCGATGTGGTGCGTATAGAATTTACCGAGGAAGTGAGGCGCAAGAGCGCGGCCCGGTGGATGCGGGAGCTCAAGGATCGTTACGGCGCCCGGCTTCTGTTGGTTGGATATGACAATACTTTCGGATGTGACGGGATGTCGATGACCACCGATGATTTTATGCGTATGGGGGAGGAGATCGGACTGAAGGTCGAGGTTGCCCCCAAGGTGCCGGGATGCAGTTCGTCGGCAGTGCGCCGGGCCGTCGAGACCGGAGACATGCGGGAGGCGGCGCGAATACTCGGACGCAGATTCTCGCTGAGCGGGAAGGTGGTGCATGGGCGTGAGATCGGCCGGACCATAGGCATCCCTACAGCCAATCTGAGTGTGGCCTCCCACAGGCTGCTGCCCCGCGGCGGTGTCTATTCCGCTGTAGTCCATACACCGGACGGCGCATGGAAGGCATTGGTGAATGTCGGTTCCTGTCCGACTGTAAGCGGCGAGGGCACTATAAGCGTCGAAGCGCATCTTCTGGATTTTGCCGGGAATCTTTATGGCAGGAATATAGAGATATCTTTTGATGAACGTCTGCGCGACGAGAAGAAATTTAACGGAATAGAAGAGTTGCGGGAGCAGATAATGTGCGATATCGAGGCTGTGAGGGCAAAAAATATCGCGATGGTTCGCCGGGATTAAGAAATTATTTATTATCTTTGTTAAATTTATGTGGGCGCATGTTCATTCATGCACCCCGGTTCATGAAAAACGACAGAGAGATGGAAGTTATTAATTTTGCCGACACGCCCAGCATAGTCAACCGCTATATGATGGAACTGCGCGATGTGAGAGTGCAGAACGATCCGTTGCGTTTCCGTACCAATCTTGACCGCATAGGCCAGATCATGGCATATGAGATTTCAAAACGACTCGATTACAAAGAGACGGAAATAGAGACTCCGCTCGGACATTGTGTATGCCGGGAACCGGCCGACAAGGTAGTGCTTGCCACGATTCTGCGTGCTGGTCTTCCGTTCCATCATGGTTTTCTGAATTATTTCGACCGTGCGGAGAATGCCTTTGTGAGCGCATACAGACGCTATAAGGAGAAGGGAGACACATTCGACGTGCTTGTCGAGTATCTCGCGTCACCCCGTCTCGACGGCAAGACGCTGCTTCTTGTGGATCCGATGCTTGCCACAGGAAGTTCCATGGAACTTGCATGGCGTGCGTTGCTCGCCAAGGGTACTCCCGCGAAAATACATGTGGCCAGTGTCATAGCTTCACGCCAGAGCGTGGAGTATATAAAGGACCGCTTTCCCGCCGACACCACATTGTGGTGCGGAGACATAGATGCGGAAGTCAATTCCCACAGCTATATAGTGCCCGGTCTCGGAGATGCCGGCGATCTCGCATATGGTATCAAGGAATAAATACCGCCCGGCAACAGAGGAACGACTATGCAGCTCGAGAAGATAGATATTTTGAATTTCAAGAATATACCGGAGGCGAAACTTGATTTTTCGCCTCGGGTCAATTGTCTTCTCGGCCTCAACGGCATGGGTAAGAGCAATCTGCTCGAAGCCATACATTTCCTGAGTATGGCGCGTCCCATAAGACCTGTCCCCGAATCGGCGCTGATACGTCATGGCGCCGATATGCTGATGGTCAAAGGGAACTATATCATGGATTCCGGCGCGCATGAGGCCGTGAGTTGCGGCATTGTCAAGGGAAAAGGGAAGACCTTGCGCCGCAATGACAAGGAATATCAGCGGATATCGGAACACATAGGTAAATTCCCTATTGTCACTGTCACGCCCGGAGATTCAGAAATCGTGACCGGAAGCGGAGAAGTCCGCCGACGCCTTATGGATATCGTCATATCGCAGGCCGATCCGACCTATCTGTCACGACTGATACGTTACAACCGCGGGCTGGAGAGCCGCAACAAGATGCTGCGGGCCGGAGTCAACGACCGTCTTTTGTATGAGTCGGTGGAGATAAATATGGCGGAGGCTGCCGCGGCCATCCATGAGTCAAGACGTCGCTGGACGGAGTCCATACGACCGGATTTCGCACGATACTATTCCAGGATATCGGATGATGCCGAGACTGCCTCCCTCAGCTATAAAAGCGTGCTGCNNCGATTCGGAGAGAGCCCGGGATCTTGCGCTCGGTTTCACATCGGCGGGAATACATCGCGACGACCTTTCTTCGAGACTTGGCGACTGGTCAATGCGCCGTCTGGGCAGTCAGGGTCAGGTAAAGACTTTTACGATAGCTCTCCGGCTCGCGATATTCGATTATCTGCGGCAGAAAGGCGGTGTGACGCCGGTGCTGCTTCTTGACGATATATTCGACAAGCTTGATTCGGCCCGCGTGGCGCGGATAATCGCCGAGGTGAGCGGTAGCGACAATTTCGGCCAGATATTTATCACTGATACCAATCGCGAACATCTTGACGAGACTCTGGAGGGAATCCGTTCGGAAAGCCGTCTGTTCGAGGTCTCGGAAGGTGAATTCAGAGAGATATGAAGAGACTTGAGCCGGAATCGATAGGAGACGTGCTGAGGCAGACACTTCAGGAGCAGGGCATGACAGAACGCCTTTACGAGACACGGGCAGTCTCGCTCTGGCCTTCGGTAATAGGGGAAGACATAGCCTCCATGACCGGACGTCCGGTTGTCAACAACGGTCTGATGACCGTTTACGTGCGTGTGGCGTCATTGCGTCAGGAACTCAACATGTGCCGTTCGAACCTCGCCCGACATATCAACGAGGCACTCGGTCGCGAAGTTATAAAAGAAATCAGATTTAAATGACATGAATCCCAATACATTACCACCATTGTCCGAATTTCGCCATTCAATAGATCTTCAGATACGGTTCAATGACATAGATATTCTCGGCCATCTCAACAATACGGTCTATTTTTCCTTCTTTGACACGGGAAAGGCGTATTTTTTCGAGAGTATAATGAAATCCAGAATGGACTGGCAGAGAGTCGAATCGGTTATAGCGAATATAGATTGCGCATATGTATCACCGGTCTATTTCGGTGACAGTATAGAAGTAAGAACCCGTTGCACCGGTATCTATGACAAAAGTTTCAAGATCCAGCAGGTGATAGTGAATAAGAACTCCGGAGAACTCAAGGCCGCCGCCGAAACGATAATGGTAAGTTTCAATCCCGACACGAAACAGTCGATGGAGATACCGGCCCTTTGGCGCGAGGCTCTCGAGAATTCCATGAAACATTAATAATCACATACAACCAAAATAGAAATGAAAGAGAATATAACCGCCCTGATGCAAGACATACTCCACAAGGAGGCCGAAGCCGTAATGGCGATACCGGTCACGGAGGGATATGGAGAAGCCGTTGATCTCATTGTGGAGCATGTGAACAGACGTGGAGGAAAGTTGATCACGTCGGGTATGGGCAAAGCCGGCCAGATAGCCATGAATATAGCGACCACTTTCTGTTCCACAGGGACTCCGGCTATTTTCCTGCATCCTTCTGAAGCGCAGCATGGCGACCTCGGCATAATACAGAAGGATGACCTGCTTTTATTGCTCAGCAACAGCGGAAAGACGCGCGAGATCGTAGAGCTTGTCGATCTTGCACGCAATCTGAACCCTGATATCCCGATTATTGTTATAACCGGAGACGGAGAGAGTATGCTCGCACGGTCCGGTAACGTGGCCCTTCTCACCGGAGGAAGCCCCGAAGTGTGCCCTCTGGGCCTTACTCCCACCACATCGACCACTATGATGACTGTGATGGGCGATGTTCTTGTGGTGGCTGTGATGAAAGCGATCGGATTTACCAAGGCCGAGTATGCGAAACGTCACCACGGCGGTTATCTGGGTGTCAAGTCACGCCAGTGATACCGTGTTCTTTTCATAAGTAAGCGATAAACTATAACGAAACGAAAATAAAATGACCATCAAGGATATACCCCTCAGGTTGGATGAGATCAAGGCAGAGGGCGCCGACCGGGAGATCGTAGAGGCGGTCCTCTCTCTGCGCGGAGAGGCGGATGCCGTCTATGCAGAAGAGAAATATGAAGAGGCTCTTGAAAAAGTTGTCGAATCTCTCCGCAGACTCCGTGAGTTTTCAGATTACGGAGATCGTGAATTCCGCGCTCTGCTTGCGGTTTTGCTCTTCGATCTGTCGGAGATTCATTTTTCTCTGAAAGACTACAAGCAGAGCGAGAAAGAACTCGAGATGCTTTTCAAGGTGCTCGAACAGTTGCTCAAGGATGATTCCGAACGCTTCGGCGCGTTTCATGTCCTGGCCATGGAGCTCTCTACACGTATCCTCAGGTCGCGCAAGAAGACCCTTGAACTTCTGGCCAAGCAGCAGATAAACACCGGAGTGCTTTACGAGAAAGTGAATGCCGGCGTCGCCGCCGCCACTGACAAGCTTGTAGAATCGCTGCGCAAGGGCGCGGAAATGATGGCACAGACGGGTGATTATCGCGGAGCTGTAAGGTTCTATATGGAGGCTATAAAACTCGCAAAGAAACGTACCGGGCGTGTGACACGCCGTGAGATCCGGATGACGGTGGATATGGCAAAAGTCATGATGCACAGCCGTAACGAGACGGCGCGTGCCAAACGTCTGCTGATGGCGGTGCTTCCTCATGCGGTCTCTCTTGAGACACTTGAGCTTGAGCAGGAGATACTGGGGATGATAGAGAAGATAGACGTCGATGTGGCGCACGAGCCGATGTGGCGTACTTTCCTTGAGAAGGTGCAGCGAACCGCCAAGTCAAAACTATACAGAAACAGGAAAGAGGAAAACGAAGATAAGAAAAAAGAAGATGTCGACAGTACTGAACACTAACGGCGCGGAGCTGGAGATTCCCCGTCTTATGGATCCCGAAGAATTCAAATGCGCGATCTTTACAGCGGAATGGAATCCGGAGATTACGGGTGCGCTGCGCGACGGTGCGATCGATGTGTTTCATAAAGCAGGCGTGCCTGACACCTCGCTCTTCTGTCAGGATGTGCCCGGTACGGTCGAACTCGTCAATGCTGCGGCACTGGCTCTGAACTATATGCCTGACGTCAAGGCCGTGATAATAATCGGATGCGTAATACGGGGCGATACGCCTCATTTCGACTATGTATGCGACATTGTCTCGGAAGGTACGGCGCGCCTTAACGCCATGGGGAAGGCTCCGGTGATCTTCGGCGTTCTTACGGTAGACAACCAGCAGCAGGCTGCCGAACGGGCAGGCGGCGTACTCGGCAACAAAGGTGCGGAAGCGGCTGTGGCGGCTATAAAAATGGCCAATCTGCATACTACTGCGGCCGGCATGAGATATACTTCTTTCAGAAAGTGAGAGAGATTACATTCATGTCACATGCATAAGGGGCGGAATCCAGCTGGATTCCGCCCCTTATGTTAATATTTTTTGTCAATGGCAGCCGTCACATCCGCATGATCCTTCGGAATCATTGTTGCCGCAGGAACCCCCGCTGCATCCTCCGCATCCGCCTCCGCATCCGTGTGTGGGCGCCAGTTCCTCCGGTGTCGCTTCGCGCACGGTGACAATCTCGCCGTCGTAGCGTACGGTCTTTCCTGCGAAGGGATGGTTGAAGTCCATTTTGACTTTATCGCCGATCTCGAGCACGGTGCCCGCTATGCGATAGCCTTCCGCGGTCATCATGGGGAGTACGGCACCGACTTTCACCTCTTCAGCGAGTTCCCCGTCGCGGGTGAATATGTCACGGTCAAGTTCCATGATGTCTTCGGGATGGCGCTCGCCGAAAGCTGCAGCCGGGGGAAGTGTGACTCCGAATCTGTCGCCTGCCTTAAGATCCTGTATGGCGGCTATAAGGCCTGGAACAACTTCGTGCGACACACCATAGACCATCATGTCGGGATGACCTTCCGGAGTCTCGAAGAGCAGACCGCCGTCCGCTTCATCATAAAGTCTATAAGAATACTCGACATACATGCCGGGTCCGATTTTCTTTTCCATTTCTATCTCTTTTTTATTCAGTAGTTTTCATTCATTCATTCAGCCGGCAGGTCGTCAGGATCTATTTCCTCCGGTTCCTCCTTTACCGCCGTCGGCTCAGTCCGCACGGCGTCATCACCGGTGCCGGTTATTTCTTCAGGATGTTTCAGCTCATATTGCTGCTGGGGGACTATGACGTTGAAATAGAATCCTTTGGCAGATTTATCACGCTTGCGCGTGTCGGTTTCGTCGGGCTGTACGGCCAGGTAGTCATAACCGGGTTCTATGAATTGTGCGTCCACAGCCTCGTATCCGAGCAGCTGCACCATGTCATACTCATGTTCGGGATACATCACAAACCAGGCGTTCTCGACAGAATCACCGGTTCCGGTGCTTTTGATTGCGCCCAGCAGATGCTCAAGACGATATTCCCATATCTTGGCCCGCATATCTTTTCTTTTCTCTTTCAGCACATGTACGAGAAAAGACATCTGACGCAAGTCGAAAGGATTGTCCTGCAATGCGAGCTGCGCGTATTTGGTGATAGTGTCGATCTCTTCTTTGGTGTGGGAGGGTTTGCTGCGCAGATCGTCGGTCTTGTTGGAATATGGTGATACGCGGTAGGGATCGAAGTCTTCCTGAAACATATAGCCGAGATAAAAGTTCCGGAATTCCTCGGGGGTCATCGTCGTGTCGTTGACCTCATATTTCTTTTTTAGCTTCGGAAAGTAGAATTTACTCTGCGGGTCAAGCGTGATGCGTCTGATCTCGTCAAGGTCCGGTTTCTCGACCACGATCTTGCGTTTGCTGTCGGTCTTTACTTTAGGAGCTGCCGCCGGAGCCGGTGTCGCCGCTGCAGTGCCGGATGCGGCACTNNCAGGACGTGGCGGAACCGGATGTCTGTTGCCGGGTGCGTGACGAGTTCCGCGATCGGTAAGATGATTTCCCCGATCTTGAAGATTTTCTTGATTTTGAATATTTACGAGACTGTGTGGTCCTTTGTTTCGAGGATGTACGGCGGGATTGCACAGGCGAAGGCATCGCCATCGAAAGAATGACGGCCACAAGAATTGAAATTATTTTAAAAGATCTGATTTTCATAAACCGTTGACGTTTTTGACCGCGATAAGCAGTACGAGTGCCACACCAAGCATCATGAGAGTGATGGCTGTCGGGAATTCTTTGGCCAGCAGGTATCTGAAGAAGTTGCCTGAACCGGGGCCTACAGGTTTTCCGGAAGGTGTGTTTGTGTAGAGTAAGAATCCGAATGCGATTCCGGCGATAGTTGCCAGAATCATGTAGGCGTATCTCAATGTGATACTGGAGGAGATGGAGAATCCTAACAGCCCGACGGCGAGTCCGGTGATTCCACCCGTGATCATGAAAGACATTCCTCGGGTCTGTCGGCGCACCGGCTCCGGTTGCAGAATGGATGTGAAAGTCACCACAAGCGTCATGCAGAGCCAGCCTGTGAGGATAGTGCCGTTGAGAGGTAGGACCGGATAGCCGTTTTCCGTGATGAACGACAATACGAGGAGTGCCATATACGACAACGCCGGCGCAATGGACTGGCGTCCGTACAGACACCAGAGCGATGCGCCCCACAGCAATATGCATGATATTATCAGAAAAACGGTCATATACAGGTGCAATTTATATCAGGCTGTTTATTTTTAAACGTCTGAGACCCCAAAAATATTTTTGGGTCCGGGAGACAGTTGTCAATTGGTGGCCTGAATCTGCACCCTCTTAAGCTCCGGGTATGCTACCCGGGAATGATAGATTGTCGACAACCGTTTTTTGAATGTTTTCTTGATTGTCTGTATGTCGCGGAAAGATATTGGAGACTCGTTGTAGAGTCCGTCTTTCTCCTGCCCGTCTATGATCTTGTCGACAAGTGCGTTTATTGCCTCGGGTGTATATTCGGGGAGACTTGTCGATGCCGCCTCTACCGAATCCGCCATCATCAGGATAGCCGTCTCGCGGCTTTGGGGATTCGGGCCCGGATACATGAACTGTGTTCGGTCGACGGCAACGTCAGGATTTTCATTGACAGCCGTATTGTAGAAGAACCTGGTCACGGACTTGCCGTGATGCTCGGAAATGAAACGTCTTATGACTTCGGGGAGCTTTTCGCGCTGAGCTATCGCAAGACCGGATGTCACATGTGAGATTATCTTGTGTGCGCTTGTTTCCGGATTGCGGCCGGTATGAGGATTGATGCCGTGTTGGTTTTCGGTGAAGAAAATCGGTCCGTCGAGTTTCCCTATGTCATGATAAAGAGCGCCGGTCCTGACAAGTTGAGTGTTTGCGCCGACAGCGCGCGCGGCCTCGGCCGCCAGGGTCGATACCTGCATGGAGTGCTGGAATGTGCCGGGAGCCTCTTCCGCCAGACGGCGCAACAGCGGACTGTTTATGTCCGACAATTCGACGAGAGTCACAGTCGAGGTGAAACCGTAGATCTTTTCGATGATGAGAATAAGGAAGTATGCGAATGAGAGTACGACAGCATTGATGGCGAACGCTCCGATGATATGCCAGTCGAACGAGGCAAGTGTTCCCTCTGTAACCAGACTGGAGATAATATATGCCATCACATAAGCCACGAAGGAATAAAGGGCTGTCAGAAGAAGCTGCGAGCGTTTCTCAAGAGTCTTTATGGAGAAAGCCGCTGTCAGGCCGGCGGTCAGTTCCATTAATATGAACTGGAACGGGAAGACGGCCACGAGCGCCGAAATCATGACGCTGACAAGCAATGAGAAGATAGCGGTTCGGGAATCAAAGAAAACAAGAATCACGAGCGGGATGGCCGCAAAAGGGACAAAATATATGCCGTTGCCGACGTATTCGAACATAAGGATCGCGAACATCGCGAATATAGAGATGAACGAAATCAGAAACACCATGTTTTTCGTCGAACTCAGGAATCTGCTTCTGAATATCTTGAGGAACGCATAAAGAGCGCCGAAGCATAGTAGAAGATACAGCGCCTGTCCGACCATAAAATATGAGGTCTTGTTGTCATAATGATGGTTTTGGTCCGCTATCTCCATGTAAGTATTCAGATTTGTGAATATCTGAGGTGTCACGATTTCTCCACGGTCCACTATGCGCTGGCCTTTTTTGATCACGCCCAGAGCTCCGTTTACGGTGAGATATTCCTGCTCGCGGAATTTTTTGTCCGCTATCGTGTCGATTACGATATTGGGCACGAGAACGGCGCCGAGCATATGGGCGATATCATTGTCGAGAGTCTCGGATGCGGCCGCTCCGGTCATTCCGGAGTGGTATACCGAATCTATGTATTGGAAGGCTTTCGGAGGCGATAACATCTCGCTGGCGTCGATGTTGTGCACGGCGTTCGCGCCATTCTCTATATCCGCGACACGAAGGTGTCCGTTTGCACCGCCTTGTATGCGGTCATATGTCTTTGCATCGACGATTCCCTGACTGTAGGCCTGTGTCAGCAGTTCTGTAAGAAGATGGGCGCGTGCGGGCGACAGCTTGGATGCTATGGCATTCTTGAATCTTGAGATATTAGCCTGGCTTGTAGCGGCATCGCGCCTTACGAAAGGGACAAACGCACGGTCGATACTGTCGCGCATCTGTCTTGCGGAGGTGGAGTCGCGAAGTATAGGCATGTCGAAATCCGCTGTCAGCAACTGATAGCGCCAGGGCTGATTCAGCTCGTATATATACGACTGTCGGTCGTCATGGGGCAATAGCAGAAGGATCAGGACTATTGCAGCTCCGACGAGCCCGAGATTGACCGATAATTGTTTTATATTTAACTTCATGAGATTCGTCGGGCGATCTGTACGCCCTTGATTGCTTTTAGGGAATTGATTATATGGGCGAGTGTGTCGGTGGTGTCGACACGTATCGTCATATTGCATTTGAACACCTCATTGTCGGCCTCGATCGATAGACTGCGTATGTCGACACCGAGTTTTTTAGAGAGGGAGGCGGTGATTTCTTCCAGAATACCGAGCCGGTCTATCCCTTCGAGTGTGATGCGCGCGAGGAATTTTTCGGCGGTACCACCCCATTCGGTGGCGACGAGACGGGAACCGTATCCGCTTTTAAGCATCATGGCTTTAGGACAGCTTACCTTGTGCACGACCACGCGTTCGTTGTTGTCGATGAATCCGAGCACATCGTCACCCGGAATCGGAGAGCAACAATCGTCGAGAAGATAATTGGGATGAGTCTCGTCTGGATGGAGCACATAGACTTTTTTGCGGTCTATGGGGACATGCGGTTCAGGAGGAGGGAGCGTGACCATGCTGTCGGCGGCAGACTTTTTGGATGCGAAAGGATTGCGCAGAAGCTTTCGCAGAAGCGATACGCGCTTGCGGTCGGCGGCTTTGAGCTGCGCCGGAGACAGACTGATCTCGTCGCAGGCCAGCATCCGGTACAGATGTTCAATGTCGGGCAGCCTGTAATTGTTCAGAAGCCTTTTGAGAAGATCGTCGCTGAGCTGGATTCCCTCTCTCGAAAGGAAATCCTCGAAAAGCTTGCGTCCGTGAGCCAGCAATGCGGCGGGATCCTTGCGCAGTAATGTCCGGAGGCAGTTCTTGGCCTTGGCCGTATGACAATAATCCAGCCATTCCCTTTTCGGCGTCTGGGCTTTTGATGTGATTATCTCGATCTGATCACCCGAGTCGAGACGGTAATTGAGCGGCACAAGGCGGTGATTGATTTTCCCGGCTATGCAATGGGTGCCGAGTTCGGTGTGGATCTCAAAGGCCATGTCAAGCACAGTGGCGCCCTGAGGTAATGTTATCAGGTCCCCTCTCGGAGTGAATACATAGATTTCAGATGAGAAGAGATTGAGCTTGATTGTGTCGAGAAAGTCTATCGCGTCCGGTTCGGGATTGGCGAGGATGTCCTTGATCGTGTTCATCCATTTGTCGAGTTCCGAATCCTCGTCGGTCACGCCGGTTTTGTATTTCCAATGGGCGGCGTAGCCGAGTTCGGCTATCTCATCCATCTTGCGCGACCGTATCTGGACCTCGATCCATTTTCCGTCAGGACCCATTGCCGTGAGATGCAGCGCACGGTATCCGTTTGCCTTAGGCNNGTCGCGCAGGCGGTCGGGATGCACCTTGTGGCCGTCGGAAAAGAAAGTATATATCTCCCAGCATCTGACACGCTCTTTCTCGTCGTCATCGTTCTCGAAGATGACTCTTACGGCATAGATATCGTATATCTCCTCGAAAGGGATCTTCTTGGTTTCCATCTTGTTGTAGATGGAATAGGCGCTTTTTACACGTGCCTTTATCTCATATTTGAAGCCGGCGGCGTCAAGTTTCTCACGCACGGGGGCGACGAACTGTTCGACTATCTCGTGACGGTGAGACTCGCTTTCGCTTATCTTGGCCATTATGTCGGCATATTTCTGCGGATGCTCGTATCTGAAGGCGAGATCCTCAAGTTCGGTCTTGATCTTGAACAGTCCGAGCCTGTGGGCGAGCGGTGCATAGACATACAGAGTCTCTCCCGCTATCTTGAACTGTTTTTCAGGCCGCATGCTGCCGAGAGTGCGCATGTTGTGAAGCCTGTCGGCCATCTTGATAAGCACCACGCGTATGTCGGTCGACATGGAGAGCAGCAGTTTTCGGAAATTCTGTGCCTGCAGAGATGCCTTTGATCCGAAAATGCCACCCGAGATTTTTGTCAGGCCCTCGACGATATCGGCTATCTTTGTGCCGAAGTTTGCTTCTATGTCCTCGCGGGTGAATTCCGTATCTTCCACCACATCGTGCAGCAGGGCGGCGCATATTGAGGTAGAGCCGAGCCCGAGTTCGGATATGACGATCTTCGCCACAGCGATCGGATGGAGTATATAGGGCTCTCCGCTGCGTCTGCGGGCGCCCTTGTGCGCGCTTTTCGCAAAGCGATAGGCCCGCTCTATTATCTCCACTTTTTTGCGATGGTTGCTGCCGAGATATGCCGCGAGAAGTTCGCGGAACGCGTTCTCGACCATCATGTCCTCCTGATCCGGAGGCAACGGTCTGTAATCTGTCATAACAATATAACAATCACAAAGGTAGCAAATAACGATTAAAAATTCAAGAAATTCAGATAAAAAAATCCGGGCGTCTCGCGACGACCGGATCTTTTCCGCTTTATCGGCAGGCTTTCAGTGTTCTGCCTTGAAAGTCGGACGATAGAAATTACTAATGTATATAACCCAAAATTTAGACAATTATGTTCTTCAATTCAATCATGTGACAACCAATAGGTTCCCCATTGATTCCATCCACATGTCACAGGTATTGATTCAGGTTTGGTTGAAACATATCTAAGTCATGAAAAAAGTGTTGCTGTCCGGCAGCGGCTACGTTGCGAGTCGCTGTCGTGTTGTGTCGGTACTTGTCTGGAAGGTGATCATCCCGCTCGTTTCAGTGGTGTGCCGGGAAAGAATTATTGGTGCATTGTAAACGATAAACGTAGGGATATATGCAATTATTAGTATCGAAATGTTAAAGTGAATGTTAAAAATGCGTGAACAGGCGAATCCGGTGGCTGTATGCCGGATGCGCCTGTTATTTATTGGATACGAGTATGTTCCGTCCCGAGGACCGGGAACCGGGAGTCAGACGTAAAGGCTGAGTACAAATGCCCCGACTGCCAGCGGGACAGTGAAATAGAGGACGGCCCATGCGCGTTTCGGATTGTTGATGCGGGCAAGAAAGAAGTATAGCAGTCCGGTCGCGAACAGAATAAACGAAGACATCATGACAATGCCACGAGGATTTCCGGCAACGGATGCCTTTACGATCAGCCAGATGAATACTGCCACCGCACATGCCGTGAAAATGATCGCTGTCCAGACACCGAGTTTTTGGCCCGGGGATATCTGATTCCCGTAGAGGAGACTCCTTATAGGTGTCTCGTTTTTGTATTTGTATGTGTTTTCCATGACTCCAATCTTTTTTTATGCAACGCCCGGCGCTGTGATATGGTTCGTGGAGTCATGGCATAAACGTCAGTCGGGATTATTGTCTTAGCGAGTCAACTATAAGTTCGGCGGCGTATTCGGCTGCCACGGAATTGCCGAGACGACGCTGCATGTTTCGGTATCCCTGGATCTGGAAGTCACGGCGAGGCGAAGGCTGGAGGAGCGGCGACAGTTCGCGGGCTATCGAATCCGAGGTGCATTTGTGTACGAGCAATTCCGGGACTATCTCGTTGCCTACTATCAGATTGGGCAGAGAGACGTATTTCACTTTGAGAAGTTTCTCCATGATCTTGTATGACAGAGCCATGCCGTTGGCACGGTAGACCACGACCTGCGGGGTGCCTATCAATGCAGTTTCCAGTGTTGCGGTCCCGGACGTGACAATGGCCGCCTGTGAATATTTGAGAAGAGTGGGTGTGCATCCGAACACAAGCTTAAGTCCCGGATCCTGGGCGATTTCACGGTAAAATTTCTCACTGACGGCCGGAGCCGCTCCCACTACATATTGGAATTCGGGGAAACGTTTGGCAGCCTCGATCATCAGGGGTAGATTGTTGCGTATCTCACCGCGTCGCGAGCCGGGAAGAAGTGCTATGATGGGACGTTCGCTGTCAAGGTCCTGACGTTCCACGAAATGTTTTTTCGGAGGGAGATGCCCCATGTAGTAAGCCACTTCCTGTACGGAGGGATTGCCTACAAATGTCACGTTATAGCCATGCTTTTTGTAAAATGGCACCTCGAACGGCAGAATGGAATACATCCGGTCGACATATTTCTTGATTGTCTTGACGCGATATTCTTTCCATGCCCACACTTTGGGCGAGATAAAATAATGCACCGGCACACCCAGACGGTGAGCATACTTTGCCAGTGTCAGATTGAATCCGGGATAATCGACCAGAACAAGGGCGTCCGGACGGTATTCGCGCAGCAGACGCTTCGCGCGTCTTAGATTGGATGCGAGCGTCGGAAGCTTGCGAAGCACTTCGCTGAATCCCATCACGTTCATCATGTCGTAATGAAGATCCGGCTTGCGTCTGGCCTCCACAGCCATCAGGTCGCCGCCGAAGAAGCGGAAATCCGCCTCACGGTCGAATTCCTTTATCCACTTTATAAGATGAGAGGCATGTAGATCGCCGGATGCCTCGCCGGCTATGAGCATGTATTTCATTTTCAAAAAATAAAAACGGTCTCTCGAGCGTTTTTTCAAGTATGAGACAAATGCGCTACTTCCTATTGACCTTTTTAGGACTGATTAGTTTAATCATGACCGGCACGATGATGGTTTCGTGCATAGATGACGCTATGACGACGTCATCGTCAGATGTGTTGACTTTTTCACGCGATACGGTTGATTTCGATACAGTGTTTACCGATGTCGGTACTCCGACAGCACGTCTGATCGTATCCAACCGTGCCAAAAAAGGCATTAATATAAGTTCGATAAAGTTCAGAAATCCAGACACCCGGTTTCGGTTCAACGTAGACGGCGTGAGCGGTACCGAATTCCATGATGTCGATATACGTGGCCGGGATTCCATATATGTGTTCATAGAATGCTTCATTCCGGAGACACAGGGTGCTTCGCCGGGGCTGGTGGAAGACGAGCTTGAGTTTATCACCAACGGAGTGACGCAGACCGTGCGCGTGGAGGCGTACGGACAGAATGTGACACGCCTGCGCAATGTACGTCTTTCGTCCGATACCCGTTTCACGGCTGACCGCCCTTACGTGATCTTCGACTCCCTGACCGTGGAGAAAGGGGTGCGTCTCACCATCGATCCCGGCGTGCAGATGCTTTTCCACGACGGGGCGTCGCTGGTGGTGGAAGGATCGATCGAGGCTTTGGGCGAGGCGGGAAAAATGATAGCTATGCGGGGAGACCGTATTGACAACGTGCTTCCTGATGTACCTTACGATATCCTGACAGGACAGTGGGAAGGGGTGCGCATCGCTCCGGAATCTTTCGATAACCGTATGGAATACGTCGACATGCGCAGCACTGTGAACGGCCTTCAGGTGGATTCCTGCGGCGATATGTCGCGCACCAAACTGACTCTTCTCAATTCCTGGCTTCATAATTCCAAAGGGAAGGTGCTGAGTTCTGTACATGCGAAGATCAACGCATACGGCTGTTGCTTCTCGGAGGCTAAAAAAGCTGTGGTCAGTCTTACGGGCGGCGAGCATGAGTTCTTGCAGTGCACTTTCGTCAACAATAATCTGTTCGGAATCGATGGACCGATCCTTGAACTTCTGCATGTGCTGCCCGATGATCTGGAGGAAAACGGACAGCCGCTTATGAAAGCCCGTTTCGCCAATTCGATAATTTATGGTATGGGTAACAACCTCAATACGGGAGATCTGTCAGGCTCGGATGTATATTTCAACTATGTCTCGCTTGGCGTGGCAGGCAGTGACGACGATAATTTCACCAACTGCCTTTGGGAGACGGATCCGCTGTTCCGTACGGTGCGCGAGGATTATATTTTCAATTACCGCCTGCAGGAAGATTCCCCTGTGAAGGCGGCAGGCGATCCGGCTCTTGTCACTCCCGAGGTGCTTTACGATATGGATGGC
>DAAV01000139.1:1117-12587 GCA_001701295.1 Bacteroidales bacterium H10 | reverse complement strand
ACCAGTACGTGCCCGAATGAGGCTGTACATGAGATGTCCCGGCAGCTGATATCCGTGTTTGCGTAAAACTTTCGTTTGCACACTTTGAGAAAAATGTGTATATTTGCGGATTGGAAAAACGAGGCGCTCGCCGGAGCCGCTTTGACCGCCCATTATGTGTTAATTTAAACACAGCCCGATTGTGAAGATACACCGCGAAGGAACCAATATACTGATTTTGCTTTTTATAGTACTGGCAGCTCTGAATGTGCCGGTATGGCTTTTTATGCCGCCAGTCCTGATACCCGCGTTCCTGTCGGCGCTTTCACTGGTTGTGTATATGTTTGTATTCAATTTTTTTCGCTGTCCCAAACGTCATTACCGTGGCAAACGCCACAACCGCGTGGTCAGTTCCGTCGACGGCAAGGTAGTCGCTGTCGAGCGTGTGATGGAAACCGAATGGCTTCGTTCGGAGGCTATAATGGTATCTGTCTTTATGTCTCCTCTCAACGTGCATGCCAACTGGTTTCCTGTCGACGGCACGGTGGATTACGTGGCCCATCACAGAGGCCGGTTTCTTTCGGCGTATCTTCCGAAGGCGAGTACCGACAACGAGCGGAGCACGGTCGGCATAACCATGAACAATGGACGGCGTATTGTGGTTAGACAGATAGCGGGCGCGATGGCACGCCGTATCGTCACTTACGCATGTCCGGGCGAACATGCCGATATCGATGACCATCTCGGTTTTATCAAGTTCGGCTCGCGGGTCGACATATATCTGCCTACCGATGCCAGGATTCTGTTGAAGATAGGCGACGTGACGCGCGGCGGAGTGACACCTATGGCCATCGTCAAGGCTAAATGACCTGACTCCAGAAGGTTATTGCCTCTGTAAACTGATTGTCCGAATTTATATAAGTATTTTATCCGGAAATGAATGTAATTACCCGAAATATCCCCAATACAATCACGTGTCTGAATCTTGCGGCCGGTATCATGGCTATCTTGTGTGCGTCGCACGGCGATGAGACATGGTGGGGTGGTCTTGCAGCCTACAACTGGGCTTATATATTTATAGGTATAGCGGCGGTGGCCGATTTTCTTGACGGATTTGCCGCGCGCCTTCTGCATGCCTATTCGAGCCTTGGAAAAGAACTCGACTCTCTTTGCGATATGGTCAGTTTCGGAGTGGCTCCGGCGGTGGTGATGCACTATTGTCTTGGTGCCGCCGGTGCCGCGGAATGGACGCGGTGGGTCGTTATTCTGATTCCTGTGTGCGGTGCGCTGAGGCTTGCCAGATTCAATATAGATACGCGTCAGTCCACTTCCTTCATAGGTCTTCCGATTCCGGCCAACGCCATTTTCTGGATCGGTTATTCCGCCCTTGTCTACGCTGGCACGGGATTTGTAAGTGAATGGTATGTGGTATTGCTCACAGTGCTTTTCGAGAGTTGGCTGATGGTCTCGCCGCTTCACCTCTTCTCTTTGAAATTCAAGACATGGGGATGGCGGGGGAATCAATGGAGATGGCTTCTGATCCTTACTGCTCCCGTTCTTGTTTTCTGTATGGGCGTTCCCGGGCTGATGTGGCTGATAGTGGCATACGTTGTTTACGGAGTTTTCGCCTCCGGCAACGCCTGAGCCCACACTCCGGACGCGCGGCGATGCCGTATCGTTGTTTTTTTGATATTTGAATATGGGATTGTTTCTTATAATATTATTGGTTATCTTCCTCCTGTGGCCGTGGATAGCTCCACGCATATCAAAGTGGTTCCAGGGCTTTATGTCCCGGCGTGCGGAAGATATGATGCGGCGCATGATGGGGATGCCGTCGCGCAAGGAGGAGCGGCGGAAGGCAAAGCGGCAGAGTGCCGGGGATGGATTCTCTCGCACGCGTACCGGCTCCGCCGGCAACGCCCACAGACGTCACAGACCTCCCACGGCCGATGCCGCCGCTATTCTCAAGAGCGTGGCTGAAGATGTGGAATTTACGGAGATTCGCGAATTCGAATCCACCACTATAGCCGATGAACGTAAAGGTGAACAGCGTATATATCGGGAAGAACAGGTGACCGACGCCGAATTTACAGAGATCAAGGACAAGGTCTGATAAATAACAATAACTATCCGCCACTTCATGAAAACACTATATGTCAGCGATCTTGACGGCACACTTCTGCAGCCCGACGCACGATTGTCGGAACGTACTGTGTCGCTTCTCAACAGATCGATAGCCGACGGCAAGCTGTTCACGATTGCCACGGCCCGGACTCCGGCTACGGTCTCCCGGATTCTTGCGGGCGTCGATATGAAATTGCCTGCCATAGTCATAACCGGCGCCGCGATGTGGGACACCGTGACGGGACGATACAGTCATGTATGTCATTTTGATCCGGACGCGGTGACGGAACTCCTGCGCATATATGCGGAGACGGATACGTCTACTTTCATGTTCACGCTGGAGCACGACATGATCGACATATATCACCAGCAGGGGGCATTGCTTCCGTTGCAGAAAGAGTTTATGGAGGAACGTCTGGAAAGTCCTTACAAACGTTTCCATATAGATCCGCATGGCGCGGACACTCTGCCCGCGGATCTGTCGCATACGATCCTTTTCTACACCATGCTGGATGATGCGAAAGCCTCTTCGACCTATGACCTCATAAAGGATCTTCCCGGAGTGAAAGCCCAGTATTATCATGACATATACGGCCCGCGGACCGGTATTCTCGAGGCGTTTCCATCAGATGCCACGAAAGCAAATGCCGTCAGAAATCTCGCGGATGCCATCGGAGCCGACAGGATAGTTTGTTTCGGCGACAATATCAATGATCTCCCCATGATGGGCGTGGCCGATCTGGCGGTAGCGGTCGGAAACGCATTGCCGGAAGTCAAGGCCGCGGCCGATATCGTTATCGGTCCGAATACGTCTGATTCTGTGGCTGAATTCATAAATCTCGACTCATGAAAATCGAAAGGCGTACAGGCAAACTGCTTGTCATCATGGCATTGGCTGTGGCCGTAATTGCATTTCTTCTTGTCTCCAACAATCTTGTGAAGGAACTGGCGCGTCAGGAGAGGGAACGCATGGATATATGGGCACAGGCCACAGAGAGACTCGCCAAAGCCAACGTGGATTCCGATTTCGAGTTTCTGCTCGCCATAATATCGCAGAACAACTCCATTCCGGTCATGATAAGCGATGCCGATTTCAATATCTCGGAATTCCGTAATTATTCGCTGCCCGACAAGGAGGATGCCGACAAGTCGGTTTACGAGGAACTTACTCCGCGCAACAAGGAGTATCTGCTGAAACGCCTTAAGAGTATCGGAGGTGATACGCCTCTTGCCGAGATGGTCAGGAAAAACGACCATTTCATAGAAGTCGAGCTGTTTGGCGGAGTAAACCAGTACATATATTATGAGGATTCCACGCTGCTGAAACGTCTCAGTCTTTATCCGTATGTGCAGCTTGGAGTAATGATAATCCTTGCCGTTATTCTCTATATGGCGGTGGTCAATACGAAGCGGGCCGAGCAGAACCGGGTGTGGGTAGGCCTGTCGAAAGAGACCGCGCATCAGCTCGGCACACAGATATCTTCACTGATGGCATGGGTGGAATATCTTCAGGCCACCGGGGTAGAGCCGGAAGTCACGGGAGAACTTGACAAGGATGTGAAACGTCTCTCGACAATAGCCGACAGATTCTCCAAGATCGGCTCGCAGCCGGATATGGAACTCGAATATCTGAACGAGACGGTACGTTCGTCGCTCGATTATATGCGCAGCCGCGTGTCGGACAGAGTGGAAATCAACATGCATTTTTCGGAAGATGACCATGGAGTGCGGCTGTCAAAGTCGCTGTTTGAATGGGTTATGGAGAATCTTACGAAAAATGCCGTCGACGCGATGCACGGAGAGGGGCGCATAGACATCACCACCGGTTCCGACAAGTCCACAGTGTGGATTGAGGTCAAGGATACCGGTCAAGGTATAGCCCGAAAGAATTTCAAGACGGTCTTCAATCCGGGTTACACTACCAAGAAACGAGGCTGGGGACTCGGTCTCACTCTTGTGAAACGAATTGTGGAGGATTATCACGGAGGACGCATTTTTGTCAAGGACTCCGAGCCCGGAGTCGGCACTACTTTCCGTATCGAATTTCCGGCCTGAGGCGTTTTGTGCTAAATAGTTGGAAATTTTTTGTCAACGTGGGTAAAAAATACTAATTTTGCATTATGAATATCTCGTATAAATGGCTAAAACGCTATATTGATTTCGATCTAAGTCCTAAAGAGTTGGCCGCCGTCCTGACGTCGGTGGGCCTTGAATGTGACACTGTCGAGGAGGTTGAGAGCATCCGCGGAGGTCTGCGGGGGGTAGTCATCGGCAAGGTGCTGACCTGTGCCGACCATCCCGATTCCGATCATCTGCATGTGACAACTGTCGATCTCGGAGGCGAGAAGCCGGAGCAGATCGTCTGCGGCGCGCCCAATGTGGCGGCCGGCCAGACTGTGGTTGTCGCTACTGTCGGCACGACTCTCTATGACGGTGACAAGGAAATAAAAATAAAGAAATCCAAGATACGCGGAGTGGAATCCATGGGCATGATATGCGCCGAGGATGAACTTGGTCTTGGCGCGAGCCATGACGGCATAATCGTGATTGCCGACGAAGTCGCTCCGGGAACGCCCGCGGCAGAATATTTTAATGTCGATAGTGACTGGTGCCTCGAAGTGGAGCTTACTCCCAACCGCGTTGACGCGGCGAGCCATTACGGTGTGGCGCGCGATCTGAAGGCCAAGCAGTGCTGCGAGGCTATTCTCGGTGAATCCAAAGCGGAATTCCACGGGATATCGGTTCCCGACGCTTCGTCGTTCTCTGTCGACCGTGCAGACGGTGCCGTGAAGATCAATGTGGCGGACCGTCAGGGCTGTCCCAGATACTCAGGCGTGACGATCCGGGGCGTGGAAGTAAAGGAATCGCCCGACTGGCTCAAATCACTTCTCGTCAGTGTGGGCCAGCGTCCGATAAACAATATTGTCGATATCACCAATTTTATACTTCTCGGCATAGGGCAGCCTCTCCATTGTTTTGACCTCGGTAAGGTGACGGGAGAGGAAATCAATGTGCGCACATGTCCTGAAGGTACGAAATTCATCACACTTGACAGTGTGGAGCGTACTCTTTCGGAGGCCGATCTGATGATATGCGACGCCGAGAAGCCTATGTGTATCGCCGGAGTTTTTGGGGGTATGGATTCAGGCGTTACGGAAGATACAAAATCCGTGTTTATCGAAAGCGCGTATTTCAACCCGACGCGCGTGCGCCGCACAGCGCGCAGACATGGTCTTTCGACCGATGCGTCGTTCCGCTACGAACGCGGCACCGATCCCAACATAACCGTCTATGCCGCCAAGCTGGCGGCCGTGCTTATCCGCGAACTGGCCGGCGGCGAGATCTGTGGGGACGTGGAGGATATTTATCCCGATCCAGTAATGCCTGCGGAATTCGATTTCTCGCTTGATTATTGCAACCGCCTGATCGGCAAGACGCTTCCCCGCGAACTGGTGACCGGAATTCTACGTGCCCTGGAGATCGAGGTGGCCGATACGGATAATGAGGATGTTTTGCGTCTTAAGGTGCCGACATATCGTGTCGATGTGACACGACCCTGCGATATAGTAGAGGAGATCCTCCGTATATACGGCTACAACAACGTGGAGATCTTTACCGAGGCTCATATCAACCTGTCGCAGCGTACGGACGTGGATTTCTCTTACGATCTGCAGCAACTTGTAGCCGAACAGCTGACCGGTCAGGGATATTGCGAGATCCTTAACAACTCTCTGACTTCACAGTCATATTATACCGGGTCGGAACTGCTGCCGATCTCGCATTGCGTTTCGCTGATGAATCCGCTGAGCGGTGAACTGTCGGTGCTCCGTCAGACTCTTCTCTACGGGGGACTCGAATCCATCGCCCACAATATCAACCGCAAGGCTCCTGATCTCAAATTCTATGAGTTCGGAAATATATATTTCCTCGATCCCTCCAAAGAGTCTTCCAAAGACCGTCCGCTCGCTCCTTACAGCGAACGTCCGGTCCTCGGCCTCTGGCTGACGGGCGCTTCAAGAGGCGCTTCCTGGAATGCCGCATCGGAGGGCGCTACGGTCTATGATCTCAAGGCGGCTGTCGAGAATATTTTCAGACGCCTCGGAGTCAATCCTTCAGCCCTGCGTCAGACGCAAGGCAGTGACGAGATCTTCTCGGCTAAGCTTGACATAGAGTTGCGGTCAGGCAGACATATAGCCACGCTCGGACCTGTGCGCTGCGCAGTGCTTCATAAATTCGGTATCGAGCAGGATGTGTTCTACGCTGAGATCGAATGGGACGCACTGTATCGTCTTGTGGCCAAAAACAGGGTGACATTTACCGAGATACCGAGAACTCAGCCTGTAGGCCGCGATCTGGCATTGCTGGTTGACAAGAATGTCAGATTCTCCGATATAGAGGAAGCTATACGTGGCGCCGAGCGCAAACTTCTGCGCGATGTGCGTCTGTTTGATGTCTACGAAGGCAAGAATCTTCCGGAAGGGAAGAAGAGCTATGCGGTCTCGATGCAGCTGCAGGATAATGAGAAGACTCTCAATGACAAGCAGATCGATGCTGTAATGGCAAAAATCATAAAGGCTGTCAAGGCCTTGGGTGCCGAATTGCGGTGATGCCGTAATGGTGCCGATCTTAATGACTGACAAAATAAAAACGATATAGAAACAACAAATGGGAAGAGCATTTGAATACCGTAAAGCCCGCAAGCTCAAACGCTGGGGCAATATGAGCCGTACGTTCACACGTATCGGTAAGGAGATCACTATCGCCGCCAAAGCCGGCGGTCCGGATCCTGACACCAATCCGCGTCTGCGCGCGCTTATGCAGAATGCCAAGGCTGCCAACATGCCCAAGGATACAGTGGAGCGTGCCATCAAGAAAGCGACAGAGAAAGACGCCAGCGACTATAAGGAGATCGTATACGAAGGATACGGCCCTCATGGAATCGCCATAGTAGTGGAGACCGCTACCGACAACAATCAGCGTACAGTGGCCAACGTGCGCAGCTATTTCAACAAACATGGCGGCTCTCTCGGCACACAGGGTTCTCTCTCGTTCCTATTCGATCACAAGAGTGTGTTCCATGTGAAACCGTCGGAGGCGACCTCACTCGAGGATTTCGAGCTTGACCTGATGGATTATGAGGCGGAGCTTGAGGCCGATCCCGAGGCTGAGGACTGGCTCATATACGGTGCGTTCGATCAGTTCTCCAATATCCAGAAGTTCCTCGAGGACAAAGGTGTGGAGATCGTTTCATCGGAATTCGAACGTATCCCGACGGATTATAAGGAAGTGACTCAGGAACAGCGCGAGGCGATCGAGAAACTTCTTGACAAGTTCGAGGAGGACGAGGACGTGCAGAATGTCTTCCATAATATGAAAGAAGATTGATCATTTGTATTGATCATAATGTTGAATAGGAACAAGGGCGCTCCCGGGAGGAAGTGCCCTTGTTATTTTATAATCCGACACTTGCAGGAACGGATCTAAAAAATTGCCTTGACGGTTTCGGTCTTTCCCTCTCCTGTGGCGCGTATTATGTATGTGCCTGCGGCGAGTCCCGTTCTTATCCTGCCTGAGGATTCCGATGCCTCGAATACGATGCGTCCGTACGTGTCATAGACAGTAACGTCGGCGCGTCCTCCTTCGATTGCTATCTCTCCTCCATTTAAAGTTGAGATACTCCATGTCTTATCATTGTCTTCAATGATATCTTTCACGGCGGTGGCCGCTCCGGGCAGAACATATGTATAGCTGTCTATGCCGTTGCGTTCCCATAGATTGGAGACGGCCGTGGCTATGACCGACATATCCTTGGATCCGAAAGGCTTGCCGGTCTGTTCCATATCAGATATTATTTCATTATCACCGGTTGTCCAGTTGAAAAGTTCCGCATCGTGCACCATATTTTTATTTACCCATTCCGCAATTGAAGACGCATTGGTCTCATAATAGGAGAGTAGAGACATCGCATCTTTGCTTCCCGGAGTGTAGACCATTGCTTTGCGGGGTTCTCCTTCACGTTCGGTGTAACCGAGTATTGTGCCGTCGGGGATCAGAGAGGACACAATGATATGGTCTGCAGGATAGACGTCGTACTCTTTAGTGTCAAGATCCATGATAACGGGTGTGAAAGCTTCCGATACGCCTGCCCAAGAATCTGGATATTCAGAGGATTGCGAAGTGGAGGATATGATTTTTCTGCCATCCGGAGACAAAAACAGGTTGTCTGGCAGAATAGTGTTTGCTTTCATGCGGCATTGTCTGAAAACAGACTGGAACGCGATGAATTCTTTCTGCCAGCGTGGATACGCGGCTTCCCACTGAGCATAAGCCCTCAGGTATGCGGTCTTTTCCTTATCTGTGGCAAAATCTTCATAAGCGGGATATGTAGAATAATCCGGACTGCCTCCTGAAGCCGTGATTTCATCGGCTTTTTCATTCCATGCTGCCAAAGCGTCGTTATAGGCCGCGAGACTGTCCGCATTCATGAAATCCTCCCAAAATGGTAATTCCGGGCCTTTTCCGGGGCATTCGGGAAAAACGACGTTGTCAGGATTTATCATTTTACTGAATGCCGTACTGTAGGTCCAGTTTCCTGCGTCATCGGGGGTGTAGGTGATAAGATATCGCAGACTACCTGAATAATCTATTATCTGGCCGGCTATAAGTGTCCCGTCATCGTTTATCGACAATGCTGTGACACCCTGCGGTACGCGTCCGGAGAAGTCTTTCTCGGGATAAGGGAGAAGAATCCAGTCGGAATATGTTCCGTCTGTCTGTAGTTTCCATATTGCCGGTATCTGCAGAGGTGCGGAAACATCTTTAAGAGATGTCTCGCCGGTGCTGACTATGCCGACAATAATTGAACCGTCGGGAGAGATGCCTTGCGCGGAGCTGTCGAATTCGGCGTGCGGGACAGCGAGTGCGTGCCATACCCCATTTTTGAGATATGCCGCTCCGGCGGGAGTGGAACCTACAATTATTCCGTTGTCGGAGAAACAATTTCCACATCCCTGTGTGTAACCAGAATCTTCAGAACCTTCGAATAGGGTCATGTGGCCGTTTTCAAGGTCAATCAGTGTCAACGAGCCGTCCTGTGTACATACGGCTGTTTTTCCGTCGGGAGACAGTCCCGATACACTAAGATTCTCATATATATGCGGTCCGATGGCTGATGCGCAGAGACTTGCACTCATGGCGGCAACTCCGACAAGAAAAGGCTTTCTCATATATTCCGGTTTTAGAGAATGGAAATTTAAACAGTTTTCCGATGCCAAAGATAACAAAAAACTATGGGATATAAAATTNNAAATGACAATGAGATCCGTTTTTTAATAGAATGTCCCCAAATAAAAGTTAATCTGGGGCGGTTTTCTGAGATTTATCAAAGAAGTGGAAAAATGTAGTTGTCTGAGAAGAAAATTTTTATTAACTTTGCACTGCAAAGCGGATTTTGCTGTTCGGGATATAGTCCCTGATAACAAAATATACATATGGCTTTGTGGAAGGTCCGGTAGCTCAGCTGGATAGAGCATCTGCCTTCTAAGCAGACGGTCCCGCGTTCGAATCGCGGCCGGATCACACAAGGGTCACTGACACGACGATGTTCAGTGTCCCTTTTTTCGTGTCCGCAAGCGACTGTGGATCTCTCCTTTACGCGCGAGAAAATTATGTCTAATCTATCCTAAAAGTCTGGATTCCGAGTATGACATACTACGCGAGGCAATGGCAAATCAGATGACTCACGCCGACCACTTCAGCTCACGCCGCAGTTGCATCCATGTATTTGACGATCGCATTGAGTTTCTTAATCCCGGCGGTATGCCAATGCCATTGGATGTAATGGAAAGCTCGTTTGAATCTCAACCACGCAATCCTGTAATAGCAAAATTATTCCGCCTCGCGCATCTGTCAGAGAATCTCGGCTACGGACTCCGCAAACTCAAACGTTGGCAAGAGGTAACAGGTCGACCGATGCACATTAAGACAACAATCAATTCCGTCAAAGTAACCTTTGACCTTCAAAACCGTGAAGTGAAAAAGGCTGATGTCGCTAAAAATGTCGCTAAAAACTTAACCGAACGACAACAGCAAATCATAGCCCTTATCAGCGAGAACCCGCAAACCACAAGAGCGGAGATAGCCGCTGCAATAGGAGTTGCTACGAAAACGATCGAGCGCGAACTTGCCGCTCTCTCGGACATAGTCCGTTATGTCGGCTCAAAGAAAGGCGGTCATTGGGAAATAATTCATATCAAGTAATAATTTAAATAACGATTGGAGAGCCAATCGTATATCACGATACCCATAACACCGCATCTTGTTTAAGTGAAAATCTGGTACATTGGAACTTGTAAGAGCAAATGCGTGAAAGTTATGCTATGCACAAGCATAGCGTGCTGTCACGTCCTCTTACATAGGGTTACCAGAGCCTTCACTTTCGGACTATGATTGGCATGCTATTTTTTTGGACAATTGTATAAAGTATATTGAATAAAAAAAGGCCGATTTTATTCAATACAATGGTTTGATTGAATAAAATTCGCTATATTTGCAGTCTAAAACAGACTGTAATGAAAACAACTATACTCAATCAGCGGGCGGAGCGCGACGAATTGTTGTCGCGCCCTTATCAGCAACGGCATACCAAGTATGACGCTGACGAACTTTTGCAGAACTCGCTTATCAAACTTATAACCGGCCCCCGTCGCGTCGGTAAATCCGTTTTTGCACTGCTGATGTTGCAAGGAAAGAATTTTGCCTACCTCAATTTTGACGATAATCAGTTGCTTGAAAAATGGGACGAGGATTTGGCAATGTCAGCACTTGATGATGTCTATCCCGATTATGATTTCATGCTGCTTGATGAAATTCAGAATCTTCCTGATTGGGATTTGTGGGTAAGCAAGCTGTATCGCAGGGGAAAGAATCTGATAATAACCGGCAGTAATGCCAATATGTTGAGCAGTGAAATGGCGACAGTACTGACTGGTCGTTATCTCCAGATTGAGATGTTGCCTTTCAGTCTTGATGAAACTATGAGGTGGAAAAATATCAGTCCGGACCGCGAGGAACAGGCGGCACAGGCAATAGTGCTGGCAGATGACTATATGCGGAACGGTGGGTATCCCGAAACAATCCCTGCTCGTGGCATAACCAAGAGTTATCTTTCTACGCTGTTTGATTCAATCTTGCTGAAAGATGTAGCCCAACGCCACAACGTGAGGAATACGACCGACTTATACAACCTTGCCACATATCTGTTGTCAAATTTTTGCAATCCGATTTCTGCCAACGAACTTGCCGGAGAATTGGGCCTGTCAAGTGTGGCGACTACAAAGAAATTCTGCGACTATCTCAACGAGCCTTA
>DAAV01000139.1:908-1097 GCA_001701295.1 Bacteroidales bacterium H10 | reverse complement strand
AGGCTCCGAAAAAGGTATATGTCGTTGACAACGGTTTTGTGCAAAGTACAGCCTTTAATCTCAGTGAAAACCTCGGCAGACTGTTGGAAAATCAAGTATTTGTAGAGCTACTGCGTCGTGGCTATATCCCCGGCCAAACGCTATTCTATTACCGTACCCGCAATGATAAAGAGATAGATTTCGTTACCC
>DAAV01000139.1:0-846 GCA_001701295.1 Bacteroidales bacterium H10 | reverse complement strand
TCGAAGCCGCCGAAGAACTCCGCTGCGACAACTTGCTTGTAATCACAAACTCGCAAGAAGAACAAATCGAGTGGAAGGATAGATTGATTTCAATTATCAATGTCCCTAAATTTTAGTGTATATGAAGAAGAAAGAAAAGGTAGATATATATTTTAAAATGGCTGGGCGTTACTATCTTCTTTTTAGTGTGATTCAAATGAAAGGGAATGGGGTAGTCGACCTCAAAATAACAGATTTCTATAACGGGTTTGTTATAGAAAAAGCTAATAGTTTACGAGAAGATGGATGTATGACAGAACAGGAAATGGAAACGGCTAATTATATCTCAAAAGCTGAAATGTCCTATCATGCTGATGGATCATTCCTTAGAAAAAATAAAGATTTTAATACGACAAAATATTATAACCCATATGGAGAAGGCGTAAGATGGACCCCGACAGATAGCATTGTCGATTTCCAACCAATTATGAATATTGCTATCCGACGAATGGAAATTTATAATAAAAGTATTTCTGATGTTCCTATTGATACAAGTAAACGAAAATCTCATATATGTTTATGTGATGAACTATTTGAGACCAAAGGAACATACTTCCTATTATTGTTTGTCAGGCATAAATCCTTACCGTTTTGCAGGTGTGGCAACAGTCAGAATTATAGTGATATTATAACTGAACTAAACAATCAATTAGATTTATGTATATTTATACAGCGGCATTCTTACCCACAACCTCAACCATACTATTCTCGATATTTTAAAGGATGGATAACCCCATATGCGCATAATTCAATAAACTTTTGTAATAAGGAACATGCCAAAGATGAAATGATGGATAAATTGGGGGG
>DAAV01000037.1 GCA_001701295.1 Bacteroidales bacterium H10 | reverse complement strand
TACCGCATTCTTTACGTCGATAAAGCGTCCCTGGGTAGCCTCGATTGCCACCGGAGCCTCTCTTTCGGTTTTTGTTTTTATTTTTCCCGTTCTTTTCGGAGAAGGATTCAATGTCATAACATCTCTTGTCAATGGTGTCGGCGTTTCTTTTACGGAATCCGGAATTCTTGCCGGACATTCAGGGATGTTATGGATGTTGGCAGGCATTGTTGCCGTCCTGCTGCTTAAAGGCGCTTTGGTAGCGGCTTCATATTCGGGCGGGGGAGTCGCCGGTGATTTTGTACCAACTTTCTTTGCCGGAGCTCTTGCCGGCTATCTGTTTGCCACAGTAATCAATCTGTCGTTCGGGCTGCATCTGCCCGTATGGCTCTTTTCGCTTGTCGGCATGGGCGCCGTGATGGCAGGTACGATACATGCTCCGCTGATGGCTATCTTTATTTTGTGTGAGACAACTAATACTTATGGATATGTGTTCCCGTATCTTATTGCCGTGGCATTAGCCTATGCGACGGTTAAGATTCTGACTCCGAGATCATGGTATGGAGAAGCTGACCATGACGATCTGATGGCATTGCTTTCACGGAAAGATACCCCTTCGCTCCGTGCTAATATTTCAGGTAAAATGAAATAGGATCGAAAACGACCGTGTATGGCATTCCCTGGCGTTTGGAGGCGGCACTTTTTTCAAAATAAAATGATTTCTGTTTGTCCCAGCTTTTTATATCCGCCATGCGGGTTTCTCCCGGGGGAATATTGCAGACCAGTCTTACAAAACGTTTGTGCAGTTGCCTGCCGTCGAGCGTAAGGTATTCCACATACATCGTTATTCCCGACATGGTTCTGTCTGTGCCGTTCGTTATAAAAAAAGTCTCTGTCGGGCTTGACTGCGGCTTGTCATAACCGGAAAATGAAATCTGCGATATAATGTATCCGTTATTGCAGTCTGTGCATTGAGACGCTACCATGAAGCTGCCCTTTTCCATCTTTTGTTCTTCACTCTCCGGCCGGGAGCGGGTCTCCGTTTTAAGACTGTAACCTTTTTTTCGTGCCTCTGACGGCAAAACGCCGGGCAATATGATCAGGAGAGCGGCGATGATCCAAGTTTTCATTCCGGTTTATTATTGAGGGTCAACGATTATAGATAATCCGGTTGACGCCGGGTTGTTTTGGGGTATATACGTATCATGCCCTTGGGCAATGCGTTCAGAGGATTCTTGAGACTGATCCTGACTGAGCGCCAGAAAGCCGGAAGAAACCATCGTGAGCCGAGCGAGAATTTCATTTTCCGCCCCTGAATAATGAGGGCGTCTTCTTTCTCATTAAGTTCGGCAAGACACTTCCCGGGACTGCCGAGAATGCCTTTCTGTCGGTTGCGGTATAATGCCATTTCAAATTTTGTGGAAAGTGGCGATATCTGGAGATATCCTATATTCTCTCCCGGCTGGAGTCTTGTGTCGGGAGATTCCACGACTATTATGTCGTAGCGGTTGTCGGTTCCTGCCGATCTGCGGATAAGAACTCGGGTCTCGTCTTGAGGAAACTCCCATATGCCTTCTATCCGGTGCGTCATTGTGCGGTCGCACCATTCGCGTGCGATACCCATGTCCGATACCGCCTGTCCGCATGCGGGTATCGAGCAGGCGTACAACAGTATTGAGATTATCACTCGTGCGGTCATGGTGTGTCCGGATTATGATTTTTATTTCGTAGAGAAAGTGTAGGATATGCCCACGCTCAGTATCTCTTTGAGCATGAGTTTTTTCCACTCATGTGATATCGATGAGTCAGCCGATGTGTCATAACGCAGATGAGCGTATATCTGTGTCGAGAAAAGACGGGAAAACTGGAAGTTGAGTGTATTTTCCCAATCAGTCTGCAGCATCTTATAGTCGCTGAATATGAATAGTCTTGTGGTATAGGTAGTATTGCCCCATAGTTTTGCATAGAAGTTCAGCTCGGCGTTGCTACCTATTTCGTTGAGCCATTTACGGTCCTGGCGTATGCCGAACTGCGAATGGTCTACTTCAGGATCAATACATATCTTGAGGTTGTAGGATGCGGGAGATATGGAGGCTGAGAATTTGAGAGTTTTCTTCTCATTTTCTTTTGAGTAGGTCATACCGAGACCGAGGTTGAGTTCTCCCGGTGACAGAAATGAGGCGGTACGGCTCAGGGAATTGGCGGGATAGCTGTTCAGGAACTGTGTTTTGAATTGTGCGAGAAACGAGTAGTACCAGTTGTTCACAGCCTTGTAACCGGTTTTCAGATTGTATTGGAATTGATCCTGCGAAACTGAATATCTGTGATATTCATCATCTGGTGTAGAATTGATCGCGAGTTTGTATGAGACTGTGCTCTGAAATATTAGTTTCGGATGATACACCGGATTCAGCTGCACATCCCAGAGGAAATTGCCTAAGAATGCCAGATAACTGTTTCCTCCCTGATACCAGTTTTCTGATACGTACGCTTGTGAAAGCTGCAATGCGATATTGAATGTATGCAGCCAGTTTATCCTTTCGTTTTCCGCTCCGACCGGTACGGAGCCGGTGCCGATCGGAGCCGGTAATTCCTGACGTTTCAGAAACCCTCTGAAACTCTGGTCTTCTTTAGGCAGCCGGGGAGGTACCGGCAGATCCCAGTAGGCGTATTCGATCAATTCAGGGCGACGGATCATCATCATATAGACGAAATCTTCCTGAAATCCGTATGCCTTGCGTGATCTGGCAAGCCAGTCCGGTGTCGCGCTTCCGAATGCGACTGGAAGGTCCTCACGGTTAGGCATATCGGGAATATATTCGGTGAGATCTGCTCTGTTCATGACGTAAAGCGAGTCTGTCGGGAGCGCTACGGGGGAGCCCCCTTCATGTATGACGCTATCGGTCGCTGCTGTCAGCTTTCGCCATGATTCCTCTACGATATGCCTTTCGGGGAAAATGGTATCGAATGTATGTTCCCTGATATATCTGTATCCTAAAAATACTCTCGGAGCAAGAGACTTATTGATCGGGGTGGTGTAGATTTCTCCGCTTAGATCGGGCCGGTAAAATATCTCGCCATCTGTCTCCGAATTATTTTCAACGCATATCGGAGCCGTGCCCGTAAGGTCAGGGCGTATAGGTTCCCTTTCTTCCGTCTGGGCATATATGTTTGATGATGTCAGAAATATAAGACAGGCAGGAATCAGTAATTTCATATTTGCTGGTTCTCTTCTTGTCGCCCTGTCCGCTTATACATGCGGCGGAAGCGACATCTGTAGTTAGGTTGTTATTGTCAGGTCGGCTCTGCCGGGGCTTATTTCAGGATGGAATCGTATTCGTCCGAATTTATTACGCGTAAGGCTTCGCGGAATATAGGATCGTATTGATTATATACCTTGAAATATGTCGCCTGGTCATACAGGTCACGGCCGATAAGGGCTTTGAGGTTCATTTTGAAGAGCGGCTCGCTCTGTTTCGACTGTTCTTCATTGAATTCCACGCCCTCTTTTGCGGCTATTTCAAACAGGTTGTCAAGCATTTTCTGATCTATGACGAAATCCCTGACGAAATCAGTGTCGGTTTTGAAACGCTTTTTAAGTTCTTTGCGGTTATCGTCCACATATTTTATGGCGAACTGATTGATGGCTCCCTTGGCCACTACATCGCGGTAATATTTGGTAAAGTCAGCCGTATCAAGCGGCACGAATACATCCGGTGATATTCCTCCTCCTCCATATATGGTTCGTCCGAGACGCAAGGTCTTGACTTTGAGNNNTTCTCCGCTGTTCAGCCTGTCGATTATGTCATGTCTGTATCCTTCGCTGTCTCCGTTGGTATAGGGTTTCTGTATGTCACGTCCTGTGGGAGTGTAGTAATGAGCCACAGAGAGCCGCATCATCGAGCCGTCGGGGAAAGGGAAAGGCCGTTGCACAAGGCCTTTGCCGAATGTGCGTCGTCCCACTATTACTCCGCGGTCCCAGTCCTGTATGGCTCCCGAAGTAATTNNGATGCACTGTATTGGTTGGCCATTACTACGAGGCGTCCGTTTCTGAAAAGCGGGCTGTTCGAACCGGGATGAGCCTTGTAGTCGTAACGCGGTGAATTGCGTCCTTCCGTGTAAACCGCCATCTGTCCAGGTTCAAGCAATTCTCCGAGCATCTCTACCGCAGCGTTGAGATAACCGCCTCCATTGTCCGAAAGATCAAGAATCAGTTGTTCCATTCCCTGTTTCTTAAGATCCTTGAGAGCTGTGGCGAATTCATTAGGTGTCTCGGCAGAGAACTTGTTTACGCGGATGTAGCCTGTCTTGTGGTCGGCCATATAGGCGGCATCTATGCTGTAGATAGGGATGTCGGCCCGTGTGATGCGAAAATCGATCGTGTCTGTCTTTCCTGCCGACTTGCGGAGCACTTTTACATCGACCGTGGTGCCTTTTGGGCCGCGGAGACGTTTCATTATAGCGGAGTTTTTCATCTCGACTCCGGCTATTGTTGTGTCATTCACCGAGATTATCCTGTCTCCCGCGAGTATTCCCACACGTTCCGACGGTCCTCCCGATACGGTCTGGATCACGTAAAGTGTGTCTTTGTTCATGTTGAACGTGATTCCGATACCGCTGAAATTGCCAGCGAGAGGTTCGTTTAGCTCGCGAGTCTCCTCTGCGGTGGAGTACTGTGAATGCGGGTCGAGTTCCTCGAGCATGCTGCGTATGGCCGATTCCACAAGCTTGTTCTCGTTGACAGTGTCGACATAATAGTCTGCCACTATAAGTTCTGCCATCCGCAGTTTCTGGTCAAGAGGCAGTATGTTCTTTTGGGCGAATCCAGCCGAGACTGCGGCGGCCGCCAGTATGGTATACAATAGTTTCTTCATTTCAATAATGATGATTTGTGATTCGGATAAAAGTTTAAACTGTTTTCCGGTCAAGGCACGAATTGGGCGGTGTCATACCCGTTGGCGGCAAGTTCGCGCACCATGCTCGATGATACACATGAGAGTTCAGGAAGTGACGGCATAAGCAATGTCTCTATGCCGGAGATGCGCAGATTGACTTCCGCAAGATTCCGCTCATATTCGTAATCCATGGCATTTCTTACTCCACGTATCATGAAGTCGGCTCCGCATCTGCGCGCGAGATCTACGGTAAGTCCTGAATAAGTCAAGACCTCTACGCGTGCATCGCCCTCGAATATCCGTCTGATTTCCGCCGCTCTCTGCTCGCAGTCGGTATTGTCCTTCTCTGGATTGAATCCGATCGCCACAACCACACGGTCGCATATGCGGAGTGTGCGGTCGATTATGGATTTGTGTCCGATGGTGAAAGGCCGGAATGAGCCCGGATATAGTGCTGTCTTAGATCTGGGAGTCATCTTCAATAACGAGATTGTTGATAATGAAGTTCTGTCTTTCCATTGTGTTTTTGCCCATATAGAACTCAAGAAGTGATTCGGGCGAGTCTTCCTTGCGCAGTTTCACCCGGTCAAGACGCATGTCCGGACCTATGAACTCGGCGAATTCCGCGTCGTTGATCTCTCCGAGTCCCTTGAATCGTGTTATCTCGGCGTTGGCTCCGAAACGTGCTATGGCCGCCTCGCGTTCTTCATCCGTATAACAGTAATAAGTGTCTTTTTCTTTGTCGGGTTCTTCTCCTGTATCGTTCTTTTTGCGACGTTTGTTTTTGTTTCGTCTCACGGAGTTCTTGTCCCTGACTCTGAAGAGAGGAGTCTGGAGTATATGAACATGTCCTTTCTTGACAAGGTCCGGGAAGAACATAAGAAAAAACGTTATTATGAGCAGCCTTATATGCATTCCGTCGACATCGGCATCGGTCGCTATGATCACTTTGTTATAGCGAAGTCCCTCTATGCCCTCTTCGATATTGAGGGCTGCCTGAAGCAGATTGAACTCGTCGTTCTTGTATACGACTTCCTGCGTCATTCCGAAGGAATTGAGCGGTTTTCCGCGCAGTGAGAACACCGCCTGTGTCTCTGCGTTGCGCACTTTGGTGATAGTGCCCGATGCCGAGTCTCCCTCGGTTATGAAGATCGCGGTTTCTTCACGCGGATCTGTCTCGATCTCCCCGTCTTTGTTTTTCTTCAGTTTCAGAGTGTCGTTGTAGTGTATGCGGCAGTCGCGAAGTTTGCGGTTGTGCAGGCTGACTTTCTTGGCTTTCTCACGTGCGAGCTTGGCCACCCCGGCCATGGATTTGCGTTCCTTTTCCGATTGCGAGATCTTTTGCAGCATCGCCTCGGCCACATCGCTGTGCCTGTGGAGATAGTCGTCGAGTTCCTTTTTGATAAAATCTCCTACGAATTTGTTGACTGTCAGCGTGCTGTTTGGAGCTACTTCCTTGCTTCCGAGCTTGGTCTTGGTCTGCGACTCGAAGACAGGTTCCTGTATCCTTACGCTTACTGCCGCTACCATACCGTTGCGGATGTCGGAAAATTCGTATCCTTTGCCCGAGAACTCTTTTATAGTCCGGCTTACATGCTCTCGGAATGCCGTGAGGTGTGTTCCTCCCTGGGTGGTGTGCTGTCCGTTGACAAANNCTGGTCCGTATGGGTCAATACGACCTCTATGTCGTCGCCCTTGAGATGGATGATGGGATACAACGGTTCGGACGTCATATTGTCTTTAAGAAGATCCAGCAGACCGTGACGCGACAGGTATCTTTTTCCGTTCAGATAGATCTGTAGGCCGGAATTCAGATACGTGTAGTGTTCGATCATCGTCTCCACAGTCTCCGAATTGAATTTAAAATTCTGGAAGAGAGTGTTGTCGGGCAGGAAGCGGACGAATGTTCCGTTTTCTTCTTTTGTATCTGTCTGCGGGGATTCCGACACGAGTTCCCCTTTCTCAAATTCCACGGTGACTTTCTTGCCGTCGCGTACCGATGTCACGGTGCAATGTTCCGAGAGAGCATTCACCGCTTTGAGACCCACGCCGTTAAGACCTACCGATTTCTTGAAATTCTTGTCATCGAATTTTCCTCCGGTGTTGATTTCCGAAGCCACATTCTTGACTTTGCCGAGAGGTATGCCGCGTCCATAGTCTCTGACCGACACTTCGCCGTTCTCGTCAAGAGTGACGTCAATCCGTGTTCCCATGCCCATATTGAA
>DAAV01000024.1:37692-38409 GCA_001701295.1 Bacteroidales bacterium H10 | reverse complement strand
CACTAGATCCTAAGTCTAGCGCGGCTACCAATTACGCCACGTGCGCGATTTCGAGGACAAAGTTACTAAAAATTACTTTCTCCTCAAAATTTTTACGGATATTTATAGTGTTTGTCAAGTTTGGTCCGTTTTGGAGAGTGTCTTGGAGAGTCTACAAATACGACTCTCTAAATTGTCAGATGGTCTGCGTTATCGGCCAGACAAACGCTCTCAGTCCGAGTCGGGGCTTTTCCTCATCGACGGCACGCAGCCGTTCAAGTACTTTGTCGACTCTGTCATCCTCGACAAATGTCAGCATCGCTGAGGCAAGTGACGGCCAGGCATGTGTTCCGAAATGCGGCTCTCCGGTCTTTGTGCCGCGGCCCTGTACCGTTCCGAACGATGTGAATCCCCTGCATGAACAGGAATTGAGAACCTCAATTACCTGCTCATGGTGGGCGAGATCATATGCTATGAAGATTGCTTGCATATTCTTGTGTTTTATTCTTTGTTAACCGATTATTCCGCAGTCTTTGCAGCGAGTTTCGCGCGGTGTTTCTTGCGCTGGTTCTTTATGCCTCTGCCGGCGAATACGCAGTAGAGTACAGGTACGAACAGCAACGTCAGAATTGTCGAGAATGTAAGACCGCCGATCACGGCCACACCCATCGGGCGCCACATCTCGGCTCCTTCGCCATTTCCGACAGCCATTGGCACCATACCGAGGATAGTGGTCAG
>DAAV01000024.1:1325-37667 GCA_001701295.1 Bacteroidales bacterium H10 | reverse complement strand
GGACATGCCGCGCTCGCGGTTGAGCGTGATATAGTCGATGAGCACGATACCATTCTTTACTACGATACCGATCAGCATGATGGCTCCGATCATCGACATCACGTTAAGCGTGTGTCCCGTCAGCCACAATATCAGGAATACTCCCGAGAACGCGAAGAGCAGTGACGTCATGATGATGCCGGGATATGTGAATGATTCGAACTGCGCCGCCATCACTATATACACCAGTATGATTATCAGCACACCGAGCATCAGAAGGTCGGAGAATGAGTCCTGCTGGTCTTCGTACGTACCGGCGAGACCTATCGTTATACCGGCGGGAATCTCCATATTGTCGATCTCTGCCTCTGCAGCGGTCACCACCTGGCTCATCGGCACACCGTCGACAACCGCCGACACGGTGATGATGCGCTCGCGGTCCTTACGTTCGATAGTAGGAGGAGTGAAGCGTTCCACAACCGTACCGAGCTCCTTGAGACGTATTCCCTGACCTGTGGGGGTGTAGATGAGAATGTTCTCGATGTCGGAGATCTGCGTACGGTACTCGGGCGCGTACATTACCTTGATATCATATTCCTCGCCATCTTCGCGGAACTGCGATGCCGTGGCACCGTTGATTCGGTTTCGGAGGTAGTAGGCGGCTGTCTGAAGGTTGATGCCGTACATATTGAGTTTCTCGCGGTCGAAATCCACCTGATATTCCGGCTGATAGTCCGAACGTGAAATGGTGATGTCGGCCGTGCCTTCGATGCCCGACAGGATCTGTTTCAGCTCCTGCGCCACCTTGTCTGTCTGATCGAAATCATAGCCGTAGATCTCGAAGTCTACCGTCGACTAAACGCCCATGCCTGCGCCGCGGCCGCCGCCGACCATTACCTGCGCTTTCTTGAAGTCGGGGAACATCGTGTCGATGTCATGTCGCATCTCATTGGCGATCTGGACGATACCCTTGTCGCGTTCTGTAGAGCTTACGAGGCTTATATAAATCGATATGATATGCGCGCCGTTGTCAGACAGAGAGGCGAACGTGTTGTCCGAGCTGGCCGGACCTACCGTATAGTTCGAGACCTTGATCTCCGGATATTTGGCACGCCAGAGCGAATCGAGACGCGATGTGACTTCCTGGGCGTATTCCACGCGGGAACCGATCGGAAGCTCGAGATTTACGCCGATACGTCCGTTGTCCTGTGTCGGGATGAACTCTGTGCCCACTCCTTTCATCAGGAATATCGAACCTACAAAGATGCCGAGACAGATCAGAATGGTCACTGTGCGGTGGCCGACAACCTTATGAAGCAGACTGGCGTATCCGTTGTCGAATCTGTCAAGGGCATGCTCTACAGGAGTGTACCAGTTTTTCTTCTTTCCCTTTCCCTGATCCTGTTTGCGCAGACGCAGCCACTGGCTGCAGAGCATCGGAGTGAGCGAGAGGGCGCACGTGGTGGAGATGATCATCATGATAGTCACCATCCAGCCGAGCTGACGGAAGAGCACGCCGGTCATACCGGTGACAAGAGTCAGCGGGAAGAACACGGCTATAAGGGTGAGCGTGGAGGCGATAACCGATATGGCGACCTCGTTCGTGCCGTGCACGGCGGCCTGTTTCGGATCGGCGCCTCGTTCGATATGGGTCGTGACGTTCTCAAGCACCACTATCGCGTCATCGACCACCATACCGATTGATATCGACAGTGCGGAGAGCGAGATGATGTTGAGGGTGTTGCCCGTAGCGTAGAGATATATGAAGGAAGCGATCAGCGACACGGGGATCGTGATCACGATGATCATAGTGGCGCGCCAGCGTCCAAGGAAGAGGAACACCACTATCATCACGAAGAGAAGGGCGTAGAGCACCGTCTCGACAAGCGACGCGATGGTGTTGCGGATGTTGTCGGACGTATCGACGATCACTCCGATCTTGATGTCTGACGGAAGATTCTTCTGAAGCTGCGGCAGCATGGCCATGACCTTGTTGGAGATCTCGACCGAATTGGCTCCCGATTGTTTCTGGATGACGATCATCGCGCCTTCCTGACCGTTGTTGTAGGTCTGCTGCGTACGCTCCTCGAGGCTGTCCTCGATGCGTGCCACATCCTTGAGATAGACGATCTTTCCACCGAATGAGCCGACAGGTATGTCTTTGAGCTGGGAGGTGGATTCGAACTCTCCCTGCACACGGAGGGCGTAGGTGTTGGAACCGATGTCGAACGATCCTCCCGGCACGTTGCGGTTTTCCGCACCGATGATATTGGAGACAGTCTCGACCGAAAGGTTGTATGCCTCCAGCCTGTTGGGGTCGATGTATACGTGTACCTCGCGTTTGGGCGCGCCGGAGATCGACACCGTACCGACTCCGTCGACACGCGCAAGCGGGTTGGCCACATTGTCGTCAAGTATCTTGTAGAGTCCCGGCATACTTTCCGATGCCTGCACCGAGAGCAGACAGATAGGAATCATGTCGGTCGAGAACTTGAAGATAATGGGGTTCTGGGAGTCGTCGGGAAGCTGNNAGCTGCGACTCCACCATGTCAAGTTTGTCGCGCACATCGTTGGTGAGCACGTCGATATCGTAGCCGTATTCGAATTCGAGTGTGATGACCGAAGTGTTCTCTCTCGAAGTGGAGGAGATATGCTTCAGGTGTTCCACTGAATTGAGGGTGTTCTCAAGTGGCTTGGTCACATTCTGCTCTATATCCTTCGCGCTCGCTCCGGGATACATCGTGATCACCATGATGGTGTTGGTGTCGATGTCCGGATAGAGGTCGATAGGAAGCTTGGCCAGGGAGAATAGTCCCAGTATGATCACGGTCACGAAGCAGAGCAGCGTGGTGATCGGCCGTTTTACTGCTGATCCGTAAAGACTCATTTTGTAACTTTTACTTTAACACCGTTGGCGAGACGTGCCTGTCCGCTGACTACNNACTACTACCTGAGAACCCGGTTCCACGCCCGACAGAAGCTCATATTCGCTTCCGAGACGCTGCCCGAGCTGCACCTGGTTGAACGATACGGTGCCGTCTGAATTATACACATAGATATACTGGTTTCCAGAGCCCTGCTGTTTTACCACGGCCTTGTCGGGCACGACCACACGGTCGGCTTTGCCGAGATTGAGGGTAACGCGTCCGAACATTCCGGGAAGCACTTTGCCGTCAGCGTTGGCAAGTGTTATCTCGACACCGAATGTGCGGCTCTGCGGATCGACCGTGGGCATTACCGTGCTTACGACGCCCTTGAACAGTTCGTCGCAGTAGGTGTCGAATCTGATGTCGGCCGGCATTCCCTTGTGGACGCGCGGCAGTTCGCTTTCCGTGACGTTGATGACTATCTTTACGGGCTGGACACGTGCAACGGTGAGTATGGGCAGATTGCCGGTCATGTCGCCCGGATCATAATTGCGCGCGGTCACCACGCCCGAGATGGGAGAGGTGAGCACCGTGTTCTCCCGCGCGTTGCGCAGTGTGCGCTCCGCCTGGGCGAGAGCGTTTTTCGCGTTCACGAGTTGGATCTCCATAGCATCGACCTGCTGCTTTGTGCCGCCTCCGATCTTGAAAAGTTCCAGGGCGCGGTTGTAGTTCACCTCCACGTTTTTCAGATTGGCGCGTGCGTTGTCTACCTGAGTCTCGTAGCTGAAAGTGTTTACGTCGTCGAGCACCACGACCTTTTGTCCGGCCGACACTCTCTGGCCCTCGTCCACGAGTATCTGTTTGATACGGTTGGGCATGTTGGAAGAGATGTTGTTGACGATCTGAGCTTCTACCGATGCGGTGTAAGTGCCGAGCTGGTCCACGACTCTCGATTCCACGGTCTCGACCTTGACGGCCGGGATGTTTTCCTCGTTGCTTTTGGAGTCGGCTTTCTCATCCTTGCCTGTGCATGCTGTAAGAGCGATGGCGGCAAGACATAGCGAATAAACGATATATTTCTTCATGATGAATGGTTATTTTCCGTTTGAAGTTTCAGCGGGAATTCCGAGCGCTTCCTCTTTGCCAAGCAATGTGTCGAGTTCGCTCGTGCTGATAAGATAGTTATAGATGGATTGCAGATAGGCGAGCTGGGCCGAGGTGTTGGCCATCTCGCTGTCGCGGAGGTCAAGGTAGGTGGCGGCTCCGATCTCGAAACTTTTCTGCATGATCTCGAGGGCCTTCGATGCCTGCTTCATTCCGCTTTCGCTCGAGCTGATCTGTTTCACCTGACGGTCTATGTTGTCAAGCGCGAGATCCACCTGCATGTTGAGCGAGTTCACAAGATTTTCCCGCTGCAGGTCGAGTTCCTTTACCTGCACTTCGGCCTGACGCAGTTTCTGGAGTTTGCTCCCGCCGGAGAAGATCGGTACCTGCAGGGCAACTCCTACCGTTGAATATGGATTGAATGACTGGTTCTTGAGCGCGTTACCGTTGCTCATAGCGTTCCAGTTGATATTGAACGTCGCCGAAAGAGAGGGTATCCATGCCATTTTCTGGAGAGTCACGTTCTGGCTGGCGAGTTTGCGGTTCAGATCCATCGAACGCAGGGAGGTGTTGCGGCTTAAAGAGCGATTGCCTTCAAGGGCATAGCCGTACATCTCGCGCTTCATGTCGCTGAGGTCGATGGTGGGCATCACGGCCACTTCCGCGTCTATTCCCATGAGAACCTTGAGCTGGAGCTGGCATTGCTTTACGGCTATATCGGCCTGGAGGAGTTCAGGCTCCACATTTGTCACCTGAACTGAACTTCTCAGCACATCATATTCCGATGCCGTTCCTGCCTCGAACTGTTTTTTGTAGATGTCTGCATTGAATTTCGCCAGATCATAGTTCGCCTTGATGACTTCTCTCGAGTCGATGGCAAGCATGAGCGCGTAATATGCCTGGTTTATGTTGTTGACCATGTCAAGGCGTGACGCACGGGCGCTCTCAAGACTCTGGAGTATCTGCGTGTCGCTGATACTTATGGATTTCCAGAGCGACGCGTTCACCAGAGGCATCGCGGCCGAGAATCCGAAGTTCCATACATTGTCGGTTCCCATCTTGAACTGCTGGGACTGTCCTCCCATATTCATGCTGACGGTCTGGAGTTCGATGCTACGCTGATAGGCTCCTGTGAAATCTATCGAGGGGAAAAGATTCGCAAGAACTTCTTTCTTGCTGTAATCCATGCGTTTTACTTCAAGATTGGCTACTTTGATCGTAGGGCTTTCCTGAAGCGCGATGGCCACGCATTCTTCTCTTGACAATCGCAGAGTGTCGGTCGGGGTCTGGGCCGACGAGACAAACGAAATACCTGCGCACGTTAACAGGGGCAGGATTAGTCTACATGATCTCATTATCTTTTCTGATGTTAAATTTCTCGGTTAGTTCATCAAGGACGCGCATGCCGTCGGGAGTGGCGATGCTTCGCAGAAGTCCCAGCGCGATGGCGTTGTAGGCTTCGACCAGTGTGATGCCGGGCGGAAAGAATTCTTCCATACGTTTCAAGGATTCCATCTGCACGCGGAAGAGCGGAATGATGACCGGATAGTTCGAGTCCGAGCGGAAAACGCCCTGACGTACGCCAAGCCGTATGGCGTTTTCCATGTATCCGCTCCATTTGCGTGAATTGGATTCATAGTCTCCTCGAAGATGACTGTACCGGTCATCCATGTCTCTGAAGAATCTCGCACTCAGTTTGCTCATTGTCTTCTGATGGTATATAAGCACGTTTGCCATTGTCTCCATCACATTGTCGCAGTTGCGCGTGATTTCTTCTACCTGCCGGTGGTATTCTTTGTGCAGGTGTTCCATGATCTGCTTGATCATGTCATCCTTGCTTCCGAATATCTCATACAATGTCCGCTTTGACATAGACAGGCGTCGGGCCAGAAGATCCATGGTGGTATGCGACGGTCCTTTCTCTGCGAGAATCGGAAAAATCGCATGTACAAGCCGGTCGTATTGTTCGGATGTAAGGTCAGTTTTTTCCATACGGGCGCAAAATTAAGTAAAAAACCGAAAACTGCAAAATAGTTTTCAGTTTTTTATTCAATTTTTTAGAGTATGTTTACTTTTAAATGATTTTAGCACGAAGATGTATTTTCGAGTGATTTCAGCAAGTTGAAGAGGGAATATTTGTGAGTCGGTTGCGAGATCTGTGATCCGAACCACGCATCGGCTTCTGCTAAAAAAAGAAAGGACTGCATTTGCAATCCTTTCTTTTGAAAGGGTGAAATGTGGGTTTCGAACCCACGACCTTCGGAACNNCGCTCTAACCAGCTGAGCTAATTTCACCATATTCGCTTGTCGGTCTCCCGAAAAGCGATGCAAAGTTATAACTTTTTTTTGAAATGTGCAAATTTTAAGGGTAAATTATTTCATTAATTTCTCCAGAACCTCAAAAAATGCCGGATTCTCGCCTGTAGTGATGTTTACTATCTTACCTTCCGGATTGACGATCGCTTTGGTGGGGAACCCTTCTACAGCGTAATCCTCAAGAAGTCTGCCTCCTCCTTGTTCGGGATTATAGAGATTTATCCATGGCAATTCATATTTTTTGACTGCGGTTTCCCATTTATCTTTAGGATCNNAAGCTGAGGTTTGTATTTCGCGTAGGCCTCCTTGAGTTTCGGGAAGCCTTTTATGCACCAGGGGCACCAGCTTCCCCAGAAGTCGATGATCACCCATTTCCCTCTGAAATCTTTAAGGCTGACTGGTTTCCCCTCCATGTTCTCGAAAGTGAAATCAGGAGCTTCGACATCGCCGCTCTGGAGCTGGACTTTTCTGCGTTCCGCCTCGATGGAACGTTCCACATATTCTTTCTGCGGCTCAAGGAAGAGCGCTATGGAGCTTGCTTTGGCTTCAGGGGTCATGGCGTTGTACGCATCAAGAAATTTCTGGCCTTCAAGATGCATCACGGCATAGGGAACAGCCTCGGCTGTAGGATTTGCGGTGATGTAGTCGGTAAACATCTTGTCATACGTATCGCTTATCTTCTCAATCTCGGCCGGATCCGGTTGGCCTTCGCTCATGAGAGAGCGGTATTCCTGGAGAAGTCTGGATGATTCCATGTCGAGATTGGCGATGTCTTCCATAAGTCTGCTTCCGGTGATGGAGTAGGAGAGAGGAGACAATGCTTTCAGGTCGACGGAGAGATCTTCTCCGGGTTTGGTATAGATGACTATATATTCGCGGTCGCCTGTGGGAATGACATATTGCGCCGCACCGTCGGGTAAGGTCTTTATCACGAACTTTCCGTCGGTTACAGTGCCTTTGGCACGTATCGCCTCCGGTCGCTCGGTGCGGGGCTTGACCATATCGGCTATGTAGCCGTATTCGAGATCAAATTCTTTCTGGGCTATCGACGGGTCGACTTTTACGGTTATATCGGCCATCGCAGTCGTGGCTATGGCCATTGTGGCCAGCCCTGCCGTTATTATTCTTTTCATTGATTTCTAAGTTTATTTAAAAGTAAATTTGTAAATTCATAGTTTTTAAGTCCCCAGCGGGGAGATACCACAAGCTGCGGAGGTGAGGATGCAAGAAATCTTTCTATGGCTACGCTGCGTGGTATAATCTTTATGGCTTTAATGCAGAATCCGATGTATTCTTCCGGTCCGAATGCATGAAGGCTTATTTCTTTATCCTTTATCTTATGGTAAAGGGGCGTGTCGCGCAACACCTGGAGGTGATGCAGTTTTATTGACTCCACGGGAAGCGTGCATATGCGCCTTATCGTGTCGAGGGTCATCTCTTCTGTCTCACCCGGCAGCCCGGCTATCAGATGCACTCCTACATGCAGCCCCGCGTCGGCGAGCCTTATGATTGCCGATCGGCTGCATTCCGAATCATGCCCGCGGTTTATGATCTTCAGTGTCGCGTCGTGCATGCTTTCCACACCAAGTTCAACAAATACGGGATACTCTTTGTTGAGACGTGCCAGCATGTCGACGGTTTCGGGTGGAAGGCAATCGGGTCTTGTGCCGATTATCACGCCTTTCACATCGGGCTGACTCAAGGCTTCATGAATGAGGCCGATGATTTTGTCTACCGGTCCGTTGGTGGATGTGAAGCTTTGAAAATAAGCTACATAGTGCATGTCGGCGTGCTTTCTTGAAAAGAATCGTTTCCCCTCTTCGATTTGCCGTGCTATGCTTCCCCCTTTCAGCGAGTAAGCCGGGANNGGTAGTCTTCTTCAAGTTCCTTCACACTCTTCCGGTATGTGTTCGTGAAAGACTGGAAATATGCCAGAAATCGCATGTCGGGATATTTTTTGCTGAAAAAGCTTTTACCCGCGGCGATTTGTGCTGCGATTCCCTCTTTCTCAAAGCAGTATGAGGGTGTGAAGGAAGTGTTGTTGCAATATATGCAGCCTCCGTGTCCGATCGTTCCGTCCCGGTTGGGGCAGTCCGCACCCGTATTTATGGATATCTTCTGGACTTTAAAGTCCGGAAAATATCTTTTCATATACTCTGAGTAATCAGTGTAGAATTCATTCATGGCCGAAGCGGAGTGAAGCATTGATTCTTATAAGATCCGCCAATACGAGAGCGGCCATGGACTCGACGATGGGAACGGCCCGTATCGCCACGCATGGATCATGTCTTCCTTTTGGAGGAATGACGCATTCCTGTCCTGTCACGTCTATGGTTGCGAGCGGACGCATTATTGTCGGAGCCGGTTTGAAATGCACTTTGAAAGTCACGGGCATTCCGTTGGAGATACCTCCCTGTATGCCTCCCGAATGATTGTCGGCGCATATCGCGTCGGGACTCAGAAGGGGAGAGTTGAACCGGTCTATGCTTTCCGATCCTTTCATATACGCGCTTTTGAAACCGTCGCCGTATTCGAATGCCTTTGCCGCGTTTATGGTCATCATTGCGGCGGCAAGCCGCGCATGAAGTTTATCGAACACGGGTTCTCCTATGCCCGCAGGCATTCCTCTCACTATACAGCTTACAATTCCTCCTACGGAGTCTCCGGCGGCGCCCGCGTCGGTCACGCTTCCTGTCTCTATAAAATTCGCTTCGATAGAGATGCCGAGGGTGGAGAGCCATTGCCGCGCTATCGATCCTCCAAGTACCCATGATACGGTTTCTCTCGCACTGGCTCTTCCTCCTCCTTTGAAATCATGCACGCCATATTTCTTATAATAGGTATAATCCGCGTGATTGGGGCGGAAGCGACCTTCATAATCCGAATAATCCTTGCTGCGGGCATCGATATTCCGTATGATGAATCCGATCGGCGTGCCGAGTGTCAGACCTTCAGGCGTCAGACCTGACAGAATCTCCGGTTCGTCGGCCTCTTTGCGCTGCGACACATTGGGCTTGTCTCCCGGACGCCGTCGCGCGAGCTGGTGTCTGATTTCCTCGACATCTATATGCACCAAAGGAGGCATGCCGTCAAGCACGCCTCCCATGGCGGGGCCATGGCTCTCGCCGAAAGTGGTAAGTCTTACCAGTGTCCCGAATGAATTCATATGGGTCCTACTTGTCCATTGTCACGAGAAGCTCCTCGTTCGAACGGGTCAGTTCCATGCGTTTCTTTATAAATTCCATTGCCTCGATAGAAGTCATGTCGCTCAGATAGTTGCGCAGAATCCACATGCGGTTGAGCGTTTCCTGTGGAAGGAGCAGGTCGTCGCGGCGTGTCGAGGATGATATGATGTCGACTGCGGGGAAGATGCGCTTGTTGGAGAGCTTGCGGTCGAGCTGCAGCTCCATATTTCCGGTTCCTTTGAATTCCTCGAAGATGACTTCATCCATTTTTGAGGAGGTCTCTGTAAGGGCAGTCGCGATTATGGTCAGCGAACCGCCGTTCTCTATGTTGCGGGCCGCGCCGAAGAATCTTTTGGGACGCTGGAGAGCGTTTGCGTCGACACCGCCCGACAGGATCTTGCCCGATGCCGGCGATACGGTGTTGTATGCTCTTGCGAGGCGGGTGATCGAGTCGAGCATGATCACCACATCGTGTCCGCTTTCCACCAGCCGTTTCGCTTTTTCAAGCACGAGACCTGCGATTTTCACATGGCGTTCCGCCGGCTCGTCGAATGTCGATGCGATGACCTCGGCGTTTACGCTGCGGCTCATGTCTGTCACCTCCTCGGGGCGCTCGTCGATCAGAAGCATTATTATGTAGGTCTCCGGATGATTCTCGGCAATCGCGTTCGCGATGTCTTTGAGCAGTATTGTCTTACCTGTCTTCGGAGGTGCCACGATGAGCGCGCGCTGTCCTTTGCCGATTGGCGCGAACATGTCGACGATCCTTGTCGAGATGTTGTTGCTGCGCCCCCTTGCGAGATCGAATTTCTCGTCAGGGAAGAGGGGCACAAGGTGTTCGAACGGCACGCGGTCACGGATCACGTCGGGAGAAAGTCCGTTGACCGACAGTATGTTGCATAGCGGGAAATATTTTTCTCCGGGACGCGGAGGGCGTATGCCTCCTTCCACCATGTCTCCGGTCTTCAGACCGAATTCGCGTATCTGCTGCTGGGTGACGTATACGTCGTCGGGACTCGTCAGATAATTATAGTCGCTTGAACGCAGAAAGCCGAATCCTTCAGGCATGACTTCGAGCACTCCGTAGGTCGTGAGGATGCCTGAGAGATCATAGCTGGTGGTTTCCTGCGGACGTATGTTGGCCTGGCGTTGAAGCATGCGTTCCTGCTGGCGCTGCTTCTTGGTCAGACGTTTCTGCTGTTTCTGTGGCTGCTGAATTGTCTGGCCCGGTTCGGCAATGATTATGGGTGCAGTGGCTTCTGCCTTTTCTTCTTCCTGGATCTGCTGCTGAGACCGGGGTGTGAAGGTCTTGCCTTTGGCATTCGAAAAGAACGAGCCGAGAGATGGCTGGCCTTTAGGCTTGATATCCTGCGGCTTGGTTATTGTCGGCTGGACTTCGGGAATATTCTGGCCTGTTATGACGGGTTCAGTTTTTGGCCTGAATTGTTTCGGCTTTTTTACTGTGTTGATTTCCGCCGTTCCCTCATCGGGAATTATCATTGGCAGTGTATCGGCTATCGAGACGTTTTCTGAAATATTGTCACGTGTCTCTGTCTCGGCAGATGGCACGGTCGCCTCAATTTCCTTTTCAGCGGTAGATTTGGTCTTTCTTGTGCGCCGTTTGGGTGTGCTTTCCGCAGGAGTGTCGCCTGTGGCGATCTCGTTGCTTTGGGAAATGTCGGTCCCGTTTTTTTCTGCTGGAGGCTGGATGGCCTGCGTCTCATCAGACTCTATGACAGTCTTCGGTTTTCTGCCGCGACGTTTGGGCTCGGCTTTTACGTCTGTTGCCGCATCTCCCTCTTGGGATTCAGGCGTGACCGCCGCGGAAACGCGTTTGGTTCTTGGTTTGCGCTCTTTTTGAGCGCGGGGCTTGAGCCTGGCGGCTTCCTCTCGGGCAACCTGGGCCGATGCGTTGTCGATAACAAAGTAGGCCATCTCCTCTTTGTTGTCGGTGCTGTTTTTTTTCATGCCCATCGATTCGGCGAGATCGCGCAGGGCGACATCATCCATCGACATTAATTCTTCAAAACTTTGCATAATAGGTGCGGAATTCTTTGTGTTGTCGGGATTCTCATAAAAATGCTGTGAGATTGACTGGAATCTATAAAGTGATTTTTGGTTTTGTAAAAAATTTTTTAATCACGTCTATATTCAATCTGCAGGTCAAAACGCCCGACAGTCGCTGATAAATATAAGTGCTGTTAAAAAATAGGGGGGAGGGATTTCAAAGGGTATTAGTCCTTCCCTTCATGCCGGAAAGTACTGTCTAATATATATTTTGAACAGATTTCAGGCGGATTTGGTTTGTTTGGGATTGTAAAAAACAGTTGAAGAACCGCGACCGGCGGAATTATCTTCCCTTGTTTCTGGTGCAAAGTTAATCAAAACCTTGCAATAATCCAAATATATTTTGACTTGGAATATATTTTGACTTGATTCGGTTCTGTCGCTTATTCCGTGCGCATCGCGTCGGTGGGTGAGATGCCGGCCACGAATCTTGAAGGCAGGATCAGGCTCAGGTAGATGATCAGAAAGCAGGCGCCGTTGAGTATGGCCACGGACCACCAGTTGATTTCCACAGGCACGAAGTCGATATAGTACGCTTCAGGATCAAGCGGCATAAAGTGCCATCTGTCCTGGCAATAGAGCAATATGAGCATGACGGCATTGCCTGTCAGCATGCCGATAAGCGCCACTTTCAGCGCGAGATATATGAAGATACGGCGCACGTTGCCGATCGAGGCTCCCATGGCGCGCACCACTCCTATTATTCTTTTTTTGTCAAGAATGAGAATAAGCATTCCTGATATCAATGTGGCTACGGCCACGATGGTCATTAGTGTCAGCACCACGGCTACGTTCGTGTCGAGCAGTGACAGCCAGTGAAAATAACCGGCTCCCTGCATGCGGGCGTTTTCTACACGGTAATATTTATATATGGTGCCGTCCGCCAGAGCCTCGATAAGTCTGTTGTGCAGCCTTGACGTATTGTCTTCGAGACGGGAGAAATCGTCGGTATGAATCTGAAGATTCGTTCCCTGGGACGGCGAAAGTCCGGCTATCCCCTGTATGAGCTGCAACGCGCCATATATTATAACCTGATCGTAGGAATCAAAATGTGAATTGTATATTCCGGCNNAGTACTTCGTCAGTGATGAAATACGTGTCGATCCGGTCGCCTGTTTTAAGTCCTAATTGACTGGCGGCTATCCGCGAGATGACAATGTCGTTTTTCGATTCGGCATTGCTGAAATCGGGAATAGTCCCTTCCTCCATATTCCCGCGTATGAACTCTTCTGTATGTCTGCCGTTCAGACTCCGCAGGTAGACGCCTTTGAAATCCGATGAAGTCTTCAGTATGGCTGGTATGGAGGCCTCGAGACTGTATGATTCGATATAAGGCTCTTCATCCAGAAGGTTTCTGAGAGAGGGAGTAAGAGTGATGAGATTGTCATCCTCGCTTCCTGCGGGCTGGCTGTATAGCGTTATATGCGAGTTGAATCCGATTACTTTCTCCCTTATCTCGCGTTTGAAGCCTATGACCACCGCGATCGAGGCGAGCATTACGGCTACGGAGAGGGCTACGGCTGTGACCGACACCCGTATGGCGGGCGAACTTTTGCGGCCGTCGGTCGAGAGCGAGAGTCTTCTGGCTATGAACAAACTGAAATTCATGACACAAAATTAGTGTTTCATTCACAAAAAAACAAATCCGTATAAACTTGTCGGCTTCAAAGAATGTTTTTAACATATATTTATCTTACTATGTCTGACACAAAACAGATAAAATATCCATACATTGACCGTGATGTGAGCTGGATGTATTTCAACCATCGCATTCTCCAGGAGGCATGGCGCAAGGATGTCCCTCTGCTGGAGCGTATGTCTTTTCTCGGCATATACAGCAATAATCTCGATGAGTTTTTCCGTGTCCGCATGGCTACTATATCACGCGTGGCCGAACTCAAGGGAAAAGGGATGGAGACCGACAGAAGAAAAGCTGCGGAACTCTTCCATAAATTGGGGGCGATGGACATGCGTTTTGCCGGAGAATATTCCGCATGCGTGCGTAATGTCACCGATGTGTTGGCCGGCAATGGCATAAGGATAGTCAACGAGACGGAACTTGATGACGGGCAGAAACATTATGTCCGTTGCATGTTCAGGCAGCGAATCTCGGGCTTTGTGTCTCCGGTATGGCTGTCAAGACTTGAGGAATTCTCAAGTGAAAGCGACAGTCATATTTATCTTGCCGTGGAACTGTCGGGACCCTCGATCAAGACTGATTATGCCATCATTGAACTTCCGGCTGCCACCTGCGGACGTTTCGTTACGCTGCCTGAACGTGACGGCATAAATTATGTGATGTATCTTGACGACATAATCCGATTCTCTCTGCCGATGATTTTTCCGGGAATGGGATATACCGGTTTCAAGGCATATTCGTTCAAATTCACGAAAGACGCCGAGATAGAGATTGACAATGATCTTCACGGAGGTCCGATGGAGAAGATTGCCAAGGCCGTGCGTAGCCGGAAGAAGGGTGCGGCCCTGAGGGTGCTTCACGATGCGGAGATGCCTCGTGTGTTGCTCCGCCTCCTGATGAAAAAACTGAAGCTTGACAATTTCGACACGGTCCAGTCTACGGGACGCTATCAGAATCATAAGGATTTCATGGCATTCCCTTCTTCCTGTCGTAAGGATCTGAAATATCCCGTATGGCCTTCCGCTGTGCCTGCCGATCTTAAAGGCACGGTGTCGCTTATGCAGCTGATATCCGAAAAAGACCGTTTCATCCATGTCCCTTATCAGACTTTTGATTATGTCATCCGCCTGCTTCAGGAAGCGGCGGTGTCCAAAAATGTCAAGAGTATAAAGATGACACTGTATCGGCTTGCAAAAAACTCCAAGATAGCGGAGGCTCTGATATGTGCGGCGCGCAATGGCAAGAAGGTTACGGCTGTCGTGGAGCTTCTGGCACGCTTCGATGAGTCAAGCAATATAAATTATGCCAAAAAGATGCAGGATGCCGGTGTGAATGTCGTGTTTGGAGTCGAAGGACTTAAGATCCACTCGAAGCTCGCTTTGATCTCGTTGCGCAACGGCAGGGATATTGCGGTGGTGGGCACGGGCAATTTTCATGAAGGCAATGCCAAGGTATATACAGATTATTTCCTGATGACGGCCAATCCGAAGATCGTGGGAGAAGTGGGCAATGTGTTCGATGTGATCAAACGTCCTTACAGACCCCAGACATTCGAGAATCTGCTTGTATCGCCTTTCAATATGCGGGAGGGATTCTATAAACTTATCGATGACGAGATCGCTGCTGCCCGCAAGGGAGAGGAGGCCTGGATAAAGGTCAAGATAAACCATATAACTGACGAGGAAATGGTGAAGCGGCTCTATAAGGCGTCCGAGGCCGGCGTCCGCGTCGACTTGCTTGTGGGCGGAAATTGTTCTCTGGTCACCGGAGTGGAGGGTGTCAGCGAGAATATACAGGCAGCCGGAATTATCGACCGTTATCTTGAGCATTCAAGGATATTTATCTTTTGTGCCCGCGGCCAGAATAAGACGTTCATCGGTTCCGCGGACTGGATGCCACGCAATCTTGACCGCCGGATAGAAGTGATTGCAAGGGTCTTTGACGAAGATCTGAAGAAGGATCTCCTGAGAACTGTCGGCTATGGACTGCGTGATAATGTTCAGGCACGTGTTGTCGACGGTTCGGGCCGTAATGAGATTCGCAGTATCCCCGGCGAGACGGTAACGTTTCGCTCGCAGGAAGAACTTTATAAAGAATATACCATATGAAAGAGAGAACATACGCCGCCATAGATGTCGGCTCCAATGCTGTCAGATTGCTTATAAAGAGGGAAGACCCCGATACGGACCGTCCGGAACTGATGCTTAAGAAACTGTTGCTTCTGCGTGTCCCGCTGCGGCTTGGTTTCGATGTCTTTTCCAAAGGTGAGATATCGGAGAAAAAGGCCGATAATCTTGTCAGACTGATGAAGGCCTATAAGCAGCTAATGAAGATCTATGATGTCGACAGGCTGCGGGCATGGTCGACTTCGGCCATGCGCGACGCGTGCAACGGTCCGGACATACTGAAAAAAATAAAAAAGGAAGCCGATATCGACATTGATATCATTCCGGGGGAAGAGGAAGCGAGGATTGTCTATAACAATCATCTGGAACGCGGAGGCCTCGATGCCGGAGCATATCTGTATGTGGATGTCGGAGGAGGCAGTACAGAATTGAATTTCATAGACAACGGGCGTCTTGTCGCCTCCAGATCTTTCAATATCGGCACGGTCCGTATTCTGACAGGAAAGGTGAAGCGGCGTGAATGGGATGCAATGCATGAGTTCCTGGCCGGACTCGCCGACAGGTTTCCGCAGATCATCATAATCGGATCCGGAGGAAATATCAACAAACTCTACAAGCTTGCCGAGAATAAGGACAAGGATACCGATTCTTTTCCCGTCTCGGAGCTTTCTCGGCTTTATCATACGCTCAAGCCACTGAGCGTCGAGCAGAGGATGGACCGCTACGGCATGCGTGATGACCGGGCCGACGTCATCATACCTGCCGCGGAAATATTCCTGAACATAGCCTCGACTGTCTGTGCCGAGAGAATCATAGTGCCTACCATAGGAGTAGCTGACGGAATAATCGACGGTCTGTATCTCGCCGACAGGGATAAGACCGAACAGTGATTCATCCCTTGCTGACAAGAGCGAGGCTTATACGGCCTCTTGCCGGGTCGAGGTCTATCACCTCGACCTCTATTTTTTGTCCGAGATGCAATACTTCAGAGACAGAATTGATGCGTCGTCTCGATATTTTGGAGATGTGCAGAAGTCCGTTTTCATGAATGCCGAGATTGATGAAAGCCCCGAAGGCGGTGATATTGCTTACAAGACCAGGCAGGATCTGACCCGTCTGCAGTTGTTCGAATGAGTCGATCGCCGGTATGAAGACATCGGCCGCATCATCCTGGCGCGGATCTCTTCCCGGTTTACGGAGTTCCTCTATTATGTCGCGCATTGTCTCGTAGCCTCCCGTGCCTTTTTCCGCAAGAGAGCGGATGTCTATTGCGTCAAGCAGTCGGCTGTTGGCTGGTAGCTCGCCGGGTGTCGCTCCGATTGATTTTGCCATTTCATTCACGAGTCCGTAGCTTTCAGGGTGTATGCCCGTATTGTCAAGAGGCTCGTTTCCTTCGCTTATACGCAGGAATCCGGCACATTGTTCATAGGCCTTGGCTCCGAGACGTGGTACTTTCATTAGATCCCGGCGCGATGCAAACGGTCCGTTTTCCCGGCGATATGCCACTATATTCGCGGCAAGGGCACTCCCGATTCCCGATACGTATCTGAGAAGGCTTTCCGATGCGGTATTCACATCGACACCGATAGCATTGACACAGCTCACGACCGTATAATCAAGAGCGTTTTTCAGTTTAGTCTGGTCCACATCATGCTGATATTGTCCCACTCCGATTGATTTCGGATCGATCTTGACAAGTTCGGCGAGCGGATCGATAAGTCTTCTGCCGATTGATACGGCTCCGCGCACCGTCACGTCCTTGTCTGGAAATTCCTGTCTGGCTGTGTCTGATGCTGAATATACGGACGCTCCGTCTTCACTTATTACGAATATGCTGTCCGGATCGATTACTCCCGATTGCCGCAGGAACTTTTCTGTCTCGCGTGATGCGGTTCCGTTGCCGATGGCTGCCGCGTCAAGTCTGTGGCGTGATATCAGTTTTTGCAGAATTCTTTTTGCTCCTTCCGTATCATTTTTAGGCATTGTGGGATATATCACCGCGTCGTCGAGCAGCGTTCCCTGTTCGTCAAGAGCCACTACCTTGCACCCGGTCCTGAATCCCGGATCGATTGCGAGTATTCTCCTGCCTTTGAGAGGCGAGGCAAGTAGAAGCTGACGCAGATTCTCTGAAAATATATCTATGGCCACCCGGTCGGCTTCTTCTTTCAGATGCATGGAGATTTCGGTCTCGATGGAAGGTTTTATAAGCCGTTTTGTGGCATCGGCCACGGCGCCGGCTATCAGTGTCGCACATTCTCCGCCTGCGTTACGCGGCATGAACGCATCAGCCAGTGTCTCTTCAAGAGAAGGTCCGGTGCTGTCGAGTTCATATTTTACTTTCAGAAGACCTTCATGTTCGGCGCGGCGCAACGCGAGATATTGATGTGATGAGATCCGGCGGGATCTTTGTGTGAAATCGGCATATTGGGCGAAAGGCGATGAGGCCAGTTCCTGATCTTTGTTTTTGGCCGGAGTGCATACGAGACGTGATGTTTTCTGGTAGACGTTTCGTGTCATATTCCGGAGTTTTGCGTTTTCTGACGCCCATTCGGCTATTATGTCGCTTGCGCCCGACAAAGCCTCTTCCGGATCGGCGACTCCTTTTTTGCCCACAAACCGTGATGCAAGAATATGACAGTCATGACTGTGGGCGGCCATGATCATTTTAGCCAGAGGTTCGAGGCCCTTGTCACGGGCCATCGTGCCGCGTGTGCGTTTTTTAGGCTTGAACGGAGCGTAGATATCCTCTATTTCCGTGATCGAGCGGGCATTGTCAAGACGATTTTCCAGCATACTGTCCAGACAGCCTGCGTCAGCAATCGCCTTTCTGACAAAGTCACGTCTGTTGTATAGCTCTTCGACTGACTTCAGCGTGGATTCAATGGCGCGTATGGCCACTTCATCGAGCGAACCGGTTTTCTCTTTGCGATACCTGCTGATAAAAGGTACTGTCGCGCCGTCTCCGAGAAGAAAGGCTACAGCTTCTACACTCTTTTCCGGCAGATCAAGACGTGCCGCCACNNGATTCTGCATTTATACTGATATTAATATCTCTTTGTTTGAGAATAAGAAATGTACTTGCATATTAATCGTGGATTTAACAAAAAAATTGTATTTCATGCCCCGTATCATGAAAAGTAGTGGCCAATGGTCGCAATTTGTTAAAACAGGGGCATATCAATGTGCGAAAAGTAAAGAAAATATAAAAGGAGGCAAATATATTAAACGCATTCAACACTCGGTGAAATGATACGTTCTATAGGTACAAAGCAATATGGATAGATCATTCAAGGATTCGTGAGAATGGTTGAATGTGTAAGTTTAGTTAGATATAGTTTATAGTGGAATCGTGGAAAGGCGACCGTGAGGGCGCCTTTCTTGTTGTTTGTGAGTTGATTATAATTCTTCTTAAAATCTATTTGAGGATGCCGAGGTGCATTGCGCGGATTATCGCCTCGTTCATGGTGCGCGAGTTCAGTTTGCGCAGAATGTTCGAACGATGGTATTCCACCGCTTTTTCGGAGATGAAAAGTTCTTTTGCTATTTCGCGGCTGCTGTTGCCTGTGCTCAGCAGGTAAAGTACTTTTGTATCGAGCGTTGACAATATTCCTTCCGATTTCATTACCGATGAATATCTATTGTGGAAATGCGGACTTCTGTATGTCTTGCCTTTCTCCACCATGCGTATGGCCTGAAGAAGTTCGTCAAGATCCTCTCCTTTGAGCACGATTCCCTCCACATCGACCATTTCCATGGCGCGTATGTTCCATAGTTCCTCGTGCATTGTGTATATTACCGTCGGTCGCCTGATATCTTTCTCTTGCAGAGTCTTGGCCAGAGTCTNNCTCCGTCTGCCGGCTCGTTAAGGGCCATATCGATTACATATGCGTTTATAGCCGGCACATTTGTTGCCAGATTGACGGCCTCTTTGGGTGTAGAGGCCGTCAGTACGTTATAACCGTTTTTTTGAAGGAACTTTTTTAATCCTTCGAGCACTATGGGATGGTCATCGACTGCCAGTATTGTATTCATGATTATTTTTGTGTAATATGCAGCGAGAAAAATCCTGACTCGGACGATGTCCGGATTTCGGAGTTTATTACTTTGGCCCGCACTCTCAATGTCTTCAGATCTGACTCGCCTATGACGGGGATGTCCACGTTGTTGAGGTCGTTTTCAATGGTCAGTTCATACTTGTCGTTGCCGTCAAGAAGAATTCTGATTTCCGTGGGGTTGGCATGACGCAAAGCGTTGTTTACGCCTTCCTGCACCATGCGGTATAGTTCCATCGCCACAGAGTTGTCTACGGAGTTCCAGTCAAAGGAACCTTCGTCCGTGAGTATCAGACGGCATTGTTTGTGTGTGCTGTTGAAGTCCGCCATTAAGTCGGTAAGAAGTTGCGTGAGTGACGCATATTGAAATTCCGGCGGCATCAGCTCATGAGACAGGCGACGGACATCGCGGCCGATTTCGGATAGTTTGGAAACAGTCTCCTCGCGCGACAGAGTGTCCAGCTGGAACTGCATTCCAAGCAGGCGTCCGGCGATATTGTCGTGGAGTTCACGGCCCATGCGGGCTCTTTCCTGTTCGAGTCCGCGCAGGTAATCGCGGTTTCTTTCAAGTTCATGACGGACACGGATACGCCGGCGCGCGCCGACCACCGTGATTATGAAGATTGCCGTCAGCAGAGCAAGGCCTATGGCAATTGATATCCAAAGCATGCGTTGGTTATGAAGCTTTTGAATTTCGAGTTCTTTCTGTAGTGTGTCGTACTTTACGTAGAATTCCGATAACTGGCGTTGCGATTCGGATGATCGTATGGAATCAAGCGCGTCAAACGCTTTTCTTTCCATATCGAAAGCCTCTTTGTAGCGGCCCAGTGAATTCAGACAGATCGCACGGTCGTGCAGTGTCTCTGATTCAAGTGATCCGGGCATCCCGATGGAGTCGATATGTTGGTATATCTTCCATTGGCGCATGTATTCACCTTCTTTGCCTGCCAGTAGCGCAGCCGCTGATTCTACCGAGATACTGGCCGGATGTTCCGGAGGCAAAACCGCTGTGACCGCACGTGCCTCTATGATTGCTTCTGCCGCCTGCGGGAGCGAATCCAACTTGATCCATGCATGTAAGAGCGGAGTCAGATATTTGATTTTCATCAATGGTACCGCACCATCGGCATAGGGCGCATAGGATTTCAGCATGCTGATCAGCTCTTTGTTTCTGTCGTCGGCCGCCAGAACACTTCCGAGAGTCGACACTGACGATATCACAGCATTCGAATCATTCATCTGTCTGGCCAGTTCTATTGCCTTCCCGGCGAATTTCTCCGCTTCTTCTGGTCGCAGACTCTGTGCGTAGACAATGGCGAGAAGGTCATAAAATTGTTGTTCCATCTCGACATCACCTGATTCTTTTGATATTTCGAGTCCCCGGGAGTAAGCTTCGACGGCTTCGTCAAACTTCCCGTCTCTTCGGAGAGCCACACCTTTTATCTGGAGAGCGTTGCTGGCGGCTTCAGCGATATGTCTGGCGTCGCCGAAGTTGGCAAGAGTGTCGGCGTAGGCGGCAGCTTCCGTAGTTTTACCCGCGTTCATAAGAGCGACATTGCGTTCGATCATTATATATGCCTTTACGGTGTCGCTCAGCTCAATATCGGAGTTTAATATTGAATCGCTGAGGGCGATGGCCTCATCGTAGAAGCCTTCGGCTCCAAGATCACTTACACGTTCGAAGAGTGCTTGTTCTTCTGATTCAGTCACTTTGTGTCTGCGGGCGCATCCGGATGCAATAGCGACGGCGATAATCAAAATAAGCAGGTGGTTGACAGTAGAACTCATTTCAAATCTTTAATTTAGGTGGATATTGCCTCTTTAAGCTACAAAGATAATAAAAAAGAATATAAACACTCTTCGAATGGCCTAAAAATCAAGTGTGAGATAATACACTCCGAAACCAATCTCCTGCAGTATCAGCAAGACAATTATCTTTAAAATTCATTTTCTTTGAAAATCACAACATATACGCCCTTGTCGTTGATCACCCCATCGGGAACTACAGTCAGTCCTTCCGGGCTGAAAGGGTAGCGGATCATCTCGAAAGTAGATTCGAGCGAAGGCAGTTTTACCATCTCATACATGTCCGGATGCAGATGGATAGGACAGTATAGGATTCCCGGTTCGTCTGTCACGAGGTATTTCCCTATATACGTGTCTTTGGGATTGAAATATGAATATTTCTTGCCGGACGAGTCCACAGACAACATAACAGATCTCGTGATACCGTCGCAATTGTCCTTTTCTGTAGTGATGGCGTAACCGTCTACCGTGAACGGTGTCACATCGTCCCATCTGCCGGTTATGTTTCCATTTTTGTCGATAACAGCCTTTTTGCCATCTTTGGATTCGATGAGTGCCCTGCCTCCATAGAAGTCTGTCGGCTCTTTGCTATAGTTAAGGCCGATCACCAGTTTGCCTTGAGTATCAATGAATCCCCATTTCAGAGATCCGCTTTCATCTTTTTGCTGAACTGCCGCCAGGCCTTCATGGAAGTCATGTGCGCGAACAAACTGGCCCGGTATCACTACATTGTTTGACTCGTCAAGAAAGCCGATACGTTCTTCATCACTGGCCTGATTGTACAGTATACAGGCTCTTCTTCCATCTTTGAGTTCATTGAGCAGTGAAATAGTGCCGTTTGAGTAATTTCCAACGATCCCTTTTCCTATTGTATTGCCTTCCGTATCGATAAACACCATTTCCTTGTTCCGAAGACCCTTTATCCGTTCTTGCGGGAGATATTTTAGAAGCATGCCCGTGCCGTTCTTGAAACCTGATGCCGCAGTGTAACCTTTGCCGAATCGCTTTACAACCTTGCCCTGTTTGTCAAATATTACCGGACCTTCTGCTGTCATGGCGAGAAAACGCCCCTTCTCGAAACGGGGCCATCGCTCGGTATTATCGTGATCAGCCATAACAAACTGGATCTCGGGCATTATCTTTTCTCCGGACGCATTTATAAAGAAATGCTGTTGACCGCTGCGCGCTATGGCCATGCCGTCGGAAAAAGGCCCTACTATCGGCTTTGCTGTATAGCCGTCATGATATATTGTCTTTGTGGCAGGGGTCACCTCATATCCTTTGAAATATTTCTCCGTGTCATAGGTCTTGCTTACAAGAAGGCCTTTTTTGAGTTTATTGGCATAACTTGACACAAAGACCCATTCATCTCCGTTTGAGTCATTTCCCGTTTCGTAATTGTTTTCAGAGTCATCGGAAGATTCTTTTTCACGGGTTTTGCTATTGCCGTTTTTGTTGTTCTTGTTGCCAAGCACGTTCGACACTTCATTGACCGCTTTTCCAAGCTTTTTGAGAAGTTGCGCCTCCGCTTTGCCCGGCGCTAACAGCAGAATCGCGCAAAGTGTGCATAATGTGATTGCTCTATTCATTTTAAAGTTTGAGTTTATTATGGTTGAATTAATTGTCATGAAAGGCATTCAAGTGATTGCTTACAGAATGATTTTTTGTAGGTTTCCGACTTTTACAATTATGGGAGCCGTATCCGGATGATATACTTCCGTCACATCTCCTGTGGCTGTATGCTTAACAGTGGTTATTCCGTCCAGAGAAATAATTTCGATTGTGGAACCTTCCGGCGCGCCTTCTATCCTAAGAAGATCCTGATCCACCCTCGAGATTCTCACTCCGGATGTCTCTACTTTATCGATTGCTGTCGGATTTTGTCCTTCCACAGGTTGATAGACCATGGAATTTTCAGGAGTATTGTCTTCTTCTCCGTTTATGGCAGCCACGTCGACAGTGAGGACAAATGTTCCCGACTCCGGCATTGGGATTTCTGCTGTGAAGGGTACGGTGAGCATGGGTTGGGCATCGATGTCTATTTTGATCGAACCGTCCGGCTTACCGTTTTCTTTGAGAACCCCCAATTTTGGACTGCGTGCCAATGCCTCGGTATTCAGAAAACTGTAGGCAAGTTCTACTTCCGAAGCTGTCATGTCCGACATATTGTTGAAAAATCCTTTGATGCGATAGACCTTGGCGGCAATATCCTCCTCGACCTCCACATTCATGAGGCGTCCGTCCACGGGCATTTTCTCGCCTTCGATCGATACAGACCACATCCATGCATGGTCGGTAGGCATGCATGTCATGGAACTCGGGTCGCCATGTGTCCATTCGGTCTGGCCTTTCTCTCTCCAGTAGTTGCCGACAGGATTTACGATTTTCGAATAAGGGAAATTGCTTATATCGTCGAATCCTATTCCCACGAGCAGGACTTCATCTCCTTGCTGTATGGTATAAGGGTTGTCGAACCTTATATGATTCAGGGTGCTTTGGTCAATCGGGGTCAATTGCTGGAATGCGATTCTCTCCCCGGTGGAAAGTCTGTCGATAAACGCATATGCGGATTGTGAGAATGAATTGTCGAAATTCACGCCGGTAATCTGCATTCCTTCATATGCTCTCAGCTGAGCCGTAGGAATCAGTATAGCGCCTTCCGCGGCTGGTCCGTTAGTGCCGATGCCTTCCTCCTGAAATCTGTCGCCATGGTATCCGAAGTCGATACAATTCATTTTTTGTTCAGGCAGATCATCAACTATTGTAAAATGCGAATAGCTGTGACTGTTTTCAAAAACTTCCTTTCTCCCGGCGGGTACGTGCATGAAGATTCCTTCGTTCTCCATATTCTGGTCTTCAGCCAGATAGGGGTGCGGAATATTGGAATGATAGTATATGTCGCGTGGACGGTATTCATACGTCATATCCCAGTTGCAGAATGTCATCGTGTAGGGGATGTGAAGCGGCTCGCTCAGATTTGTACCCTCGAAAGGCCGTCCGTCGATTATTTTCAGATGTTCGGGAAGAATGATCTGTGAATTGTTCCCGTAACTGGCGGCATCACTGCCAATCGCCGTTATTTTTGTTCCTGAAAGATCCACAACAGGCAGCGACGGTATGATCCGGCCTATAGTGTTCTTCTGCTTGGTGTAAAGTCCCAGATTATCGGCTGTAAACCATTGGTTTTCCGGATCCACAGTAATTTCCGTTATATTGTTGGAGCCTTTGCCTATTCTATGGCCGCAACCGGAGTGGAAGGCGCCATATTTGCTTATCAGCGAAGTATTCTTGCCAATATGTATTCTTTTTAGGTTGGGACAGTCGTTTACACAGTCCGCCAGCCAGTTGACATTATCAGGCACAATAAGCTTCTCGATTGCTGTGCCTGAGAATGCTCCCCATTCGATAGACTCGAGAGTGGAAGGCAGTGTGATTTCCCTTATGTTGGGACATTCCATGAAGACATATTGGTTTATGACTTTCAGACCTTCGTTCATAGTCACTGTCTCCAGATCTTCGTCCCAGCGGCACAGATCTTCTGCGAGAGACTCGATTCCCGATGGAATCACAAGATTCTTTTTCCCTCGTGCGTAATAGACCATGGCCTCTTTGTTGCTTTTGGAAACGAGAAAGTCACCGATGGTTTCGAGATAGGGATTCTTCGGATCTATTTCGAATTTATCAAGACTGGAGCAACCCTGAAATGCATTCCCTGAGACATTTTCGAGATTTTTTCCGCAATATACTGTTTTAAGATTGTTGCAATTTCGGAATGCTCCATATTCAATATTCGTCACGCCGTCGGGGAGAATGATGTTTTCTATGGGTGCTCCTTCCAGTGATTCGTGGCGTAATATTTTTACAGTAGGAGGAATAATGAATTCGGTCATCTGGCGGATCCATCTGAATTCGGAGATGGCGACCACTTTATATGTCATGCCGTCATATTCTACCGATGACGGAATTTCAATCTTGCCGTCCGGAAAGATTGATAATAAATCGAATGAACCGTCGTAGATATCCCATCCGGGCATGATCTCGGCCGCGAAAGTCTCGCCTTCATAATAGCCCTTGTATAGATTATATGTGAAGTTTCCGCTGGTGATACGGGTGGCTTCCTCCTCGTTTCTCATGACCGTGGAGTTGGATTTACGGCCCGGTCCGTTTTTTAATATGGATACATCTGCTTTATTATATAATTTCCAGCTTGAATTTGAGTTTGATCCCTGTTCATGAGTGAGTGCTGACGCGTGCAATGACACACTTATCGCACCTAAGACTAATCCTGTTTTGTTCATATCTGGTTTTGATTATTGAGTGTAAAATTAAAGCAGTTAAAATTGCAGGCAAAATTTTTAAATGTTAAAAGTATTATAGATATTGAAAAATTAGGGATACCCCTAAATTACTGTTAGGGAATTCCATAAATAATGGCAGGCGATGCAGACCCGTTCATCTGTCTCGGTTGTTAATAAAGATGTGGAGTGGTCGGTGAATTGAGGACAGACCCGAACCCCGTTTGGCAGTCTCGCCAAAAGTCTGTAATTTTGTACTTCATTGTTTAGAATTTTGAAATAAGACATATTCAGGTCATGCAGAAATATACCAAGATAGTCGCTACTGTTTCCGACAAACGGTGCGATAAGGAATTTATAAAATCTTTGGTGGAAGCAGGTGTAAATGTCGTACGCATGAATTCGGCACATCTTGATTTGGAGGGATTCCGTAAGATTGTCAGGAATGTCCGTGACGCCTCGGATTCCATAGCCATCATGATGGATACCAAAGGTCCGGAAATCCGTACGACAGTCACTGCCGATGGAGAGCCTGTCAGGTTTGAGTCGGGCGATATCGTGAAAATTTCAGGAAATCCGGATGGCGTTACCTCGCACTCGGAAATTTGTCTGAATTACCGGGGGATAAGCGGCATCCTGAAACCTGGCAACCGCATCCTCATAGATGATGGCGAAGTGGAATTTCTTGTGACGTCGGCCGATGACGGATTTCTTACTGCCGTCGCGGAGAACGACGGCGTTCTCGGATCAAGAAAAAGTGTAAATCTTCCCGGTGTGAGTGTGGATCTTCCCGCCGTTACAGAGCGTGACCGTATGAATATCGGATATGCGGTGGAGCTTGGAGTGGATTTTATCGCGCATTCGTTTGTCCGTTCCGCCGCCGATGTCCGGGAAGTGCAGGAGATTCTCGACTCATATGATGCCGAGACAAAGATCATATCCAAGATAGAAAACCAGGAAGGAATAGACAATTTCAGCGAGATTCTGGACGCGTCCTACGGTATTATGGTGGCTCGCGGCGATCTTGGCATAGAGGTTCCGGCTGAACGCATTCCGGGTATTCAGGCCATGTTGATACGCGAATGTATCATGGCTCACAAACCTGTGATAGTCGCGACCCAGATGTTGCATTCCATGATTGAGCATCCGAGGCCTACGCGGGCAGAGATTTCCGATGTCGCGAATGCGGTCTATCAGCGAGCAGATGCAATGATGCTTTCGGGCGAGACAGCCTATGGCAAGTATCCGGTGGAGGCTGTGAGGATAATGACGAGTGTGGCAAAAGAAGTGGAATTGTCATTGCGCGACAACATGGATGTGCCGCCGCTTGTCGACCGCGATATCACTTCGTTTCTCGCACACGAGGCGGTTATTTCGGAAAGCGTGCTGAATACCAAAGCCATTTTCACTGATGCCTACAGAGGAGTGTCGGCCCGTTTCATCGCTTCTTTCCGTGGAAACAATCCGACCTTTGCGATCTGCCATAACCGCAATGTGATGAGATGGCTGGCTCTGAGCTATGGCGTGAATGCATATTTCTTTCCTAAATCCGAGAACTTCACTCCGGGCCATACTACAGCCGCTGTACGCCAGATCGTAAGTGAAGATCATATCGGAGAGAATGACCGTATAGCGTATCTCACGGGAACAAAAGAGGGAGCGCGTGCTCTCGAGATTCTTACCCCCGCCGAGATATATGCCGAAGAGGGGTAGCTGAAAAATAAATGTGAATTATAGGCGTAAGCCGGAATCAGATTCTGATTCCGGCTGCATTTTTTTAATTTGCAGGGGTTATATGCCGCTTGTCGAGACCATAATTTTCTTATATTTTTCAAGAAGATTGTTTGAAGTAATTATTTGATAATAACGGTTTTAAATATTTTATAGTCATATATTTTCATATATTTAGACAAAGTCTGATGGTAGTTGGCGTTTTAACTCCTAATTTTGCTCCCGACTAACCGATATTTTAACCTTATTATCTACGATGAAAAGTTTTATCAGAACTGTTTCCGTTTGTGCTCTGCTGGCGTGGGCATTTACCGCATTGGCGTATCAGGCGAATTATCAACTCATAAATAATCCCGCTTATCCTTCTTCGGATCTGGGTGTGGCCACGGTCAATGTGCTTGATCAGGGCCTTGACAACACGGGGCAACGTGACTGTACCGCTCAATTGCAGGCGATTCTTGATGAGATGGGAGGGGTTGATCCTGCCAACCGTACCGATCGCGGACAGAATTGTAAGAATATCTCCGGAGGCACGGTATATTTGCCTGCCGGAAAATATCTTTTCAAAGGGCAGCTGATCATTCCGATAGGAGTGACTGTGCGTGGCGACTGGAAGCGTCCTGACATGACAAGCGCGGCGGAAGGTACTGTAATTGTGGTCGAGCCGGATACATACAGTTATGATACCGATCGCTCTTTCATGGTCATGCAGCCTTGCACGGAAGTGTCGAACCTGACTTTCTGGTATCCTGGACAGGAGGCGGATAATGTAAGGGAGATGCCGCCTACTGTCATGTTCGGGCAGAATAATCATTGGGGCAACGAATATACTACCGTGCGCCACTGCACGTTCATCAATTCTTATGTGGCGGTGGAGTTCAACCCCAAGGCAGGTGGGGGATGCCCCAATGTATTTGACATATACGGCACTCCGCTTCACAGCGGTATAGTGATGGATGTCATCGCCGATATAGGGCGTTTTGACGGAATGCACTTTGCACCTGACTATTGGGCCGCTTCCGGTTTGCCTGGCGCTCCGGCACGCAGTTCGATAGCATCCTATCTGCGCAATAACGCGACCGGAGTGGTCATGCGTCGCAATGACTGGTCTTTTACATGCAATCTCGATGTGGAGAGCTATAAGGTCGGTTATTCGGGGGAGAAAAGTGTATCCGACAACAGCGAGCCCAACGGCCATCATTACAATTGGAATATCAGGGATTGTGAGACAGGTATTGATCTTAAGAATGTGTCATACTGCGGCATAATGTTCACTGCCTGCAATACGTCGGGATGCGATACGGGGGTGCGTATAGCATACAGCGGTTTGGGACCTGCCCAGTTTTATGGATGTCGTATAGAAGGTCAGAAGGCTTTCGAGATGACGGAATCATCTTCCACTTTCCTTACACTTCAGGATTGCGATGTCAATGGCGCGACACACGTTCTGGCAGGGCATTTCCAGTCGGTAAATTCAACTTTCGGTTCGGATGTGTTTGTCTCTGCCAAAGCCAGGTGTATTTTCACGGGCAATAAGTTTACAAACGGTGCCAGACTCGACAACAACTTTCTTTTCGAATGTCAGGTCAGCGATATAGGTCCTGATTGTCGTCCGCTTCCTGATTTTAATAAGGAATGGATGGAGATAAGGACAACGCGTCCGGCGAGAGAGACACTGTATGTAGTGTCGGGCCTGACTCCTCTTCGCATCATCGATGATATAGGCTCCGCTGCCGATTGTACGGCTGCGATTCAGAATAAACTCAATGAGGCCGGAGCTGCCGGCGNNGCGGAGGTATAGTATATCTTCCCGCAGGACATTATCGTCTTGACGGTTTGCTCCGTATACCGCGCGGCGTGGAATTCAAAGGCGCGAGCGATGTCCCTAATGTTCCTCACGGTCAGGGTACGATACTTGAAGTCATCAACGGTCATGGCAACGAGAACGGAGTGCCGTTCATAACAATGGACGAAGGCAGCGGGCTGAGAGGTATGACCATAAATTATCCTAATCAGAAAAATGCCGTCACTCCCGTGCCTTATCCCTATTCCGTGAGAGGCAATAAGGACTGTTATATAGTCAATGTGGCGTTAAGGGCGGCTTACAGAGGCGTTGACCTCTTTACGGAGAAATGCGACAATCATTATGTCGATTATCTGGGCGGACACGCGTTCATGAATGTGATTCGTGTCGGAGGCAATTCAACGGGAGGCAGTATCCGTAACATCCAGTTCAATACCATAGCATATGCCTGCGGTGACGAGACAAAATTCGGAGCATGGCCTAACAGTATCGCCAACAAAGCTTCGGGAGGGGATGCTTATTTTCAGAATCCTCGTGATCTTGAGTTCTTTATAATCGGAGATTGCAGTGATCAGATCCTGTATAATAACTTCCTGTTCGGATGCAATAAGGGCATGGTGTTCCAGAGTGATGGAAACGGAGGCGCCGCGAACTGTCATTCTGTCGGCAATGCCGTTGACGATGCCGTCAATACTTTCGTATTTAACGGTATCGCTTCTGATCTTGATCTTGTCAATTCCCAGGTTGTGGCATTGAATCATGGTGATAACCTTCAGGCAACATTTGTTATNNTCTCGAGCGATCACTGGGGTGGCGGCAATTATTTTGCCGATGTCAGAAATGGCACGGTGAATCTCTATGGAGCGAATATGAACCAGTCGGGTACTGTCCATACATATTCAGTCGATGGGGGACGGCTCAATCTGGTCAACGGCATCATGCATAATGTCAGAAATTTTGTTTCCTCGACCAATAATCATGAACGGCGGGTGTATGTGCGCTCCTCGACTCTTGATCCGGCAAACGCCAATATGGCACAGATGGGCACATGGACCGCGAATCTCAGTCATGCGTGGAATTTTGTCAACAGCAGCGTAATGCTCTCCCGCGACGGCTGGAAAGCGACGGCATTCAATGATGTCAATGGTACAAATCCAGTATCACAGGAAGGAGCGGGTGCGGCAAGTGCCATTATCGGCAATGCCTCCACGCGCTGGGACTCGCGCGGTTCGCAGGCTGCCGGCCAGTGGTTTGCCGTCGATCTTGGCAGACCGACTGTATTCAATACCGTTATTGTGGATACTTCAGGCAGTGCCAACGATGGTCCCGCCGGCTATGCTGTCGAAGTTTACTATGACAATCAGTGGCATAGAGTGGCGGAAGGTGCCAATGCCGGCGCGATGCTTGTCGTGACATTTCCCGAAGTGGATGCCACGGCGGTAAGAATAAACCAGACAGGTACGAAAAGTAATTACTGGTCTATCCATGAGTTTAATCTCGCCAATGCGAGAATTGACGCGCCTTCAGTGGAAACCGGTCTTGCGTCTGTAGCTGAGGACAACGCTTTCTATCTGGCAGGCCGCACGCTTCATATTGACGGGAATTCAGCCGGTAATGGCATTGTCAATGTTTTCGGACTTCAGGGCGACATGCTTCTTTCTGTTCCGGCCGAACGCGAAGTTTCTCTTGACGATCTCGGCGCCGGAACGTATGTCGCTGTATTGTATTCCGCAGGCAAGGATCCACGCGTTATAAAGTTCTGCTTTAAATAATATTATCTGTATAATCAATTCTGTTTCAAATGAAGAATGATCATATCATGAGACGACGTCTGCTCGCCATGCTTTCTGTTGCGGCGTTTGCTCCGTTGGCCGGAGCACAGCATTACGATATGCTGCAGTGGGGTGCGGACAGAGGCTATTATGATGCTCCCTATTTCCGCTATGAGGCCGAACCCCATTATTGTGTCGGATTTGACGGACAGTATCTCGGTCGGACTGATGACCAGCTTTTCCTTCAGAGCGAGGCCTCGAACCAGCAGGCCATCACTCTCGGAAGAGAGGGTTATGTGGAGTGGCGTAACGATTCGGGCGATGCCGACGGTGTGACATTGCGTTTTTCCGTACCCTGGGGATCATCGGCAAAGGTCGCTATATTGGGCGGTAATGGAGAAAATCTCGGAGAAATGGTTCTGAATACGGACCATTCATGGCAATATTGTGAAAAACGGCAGGGCAGCCGGACTGATAAACCTGAGACATATTCCATTCATGTCAGAAATGATAATGAATTCGTGCGTATGCGTTTCGACGAGACGCACCGTCGTCTGTCGCGGGCCATCGCGCAGGGAGAGACTTTCAGAATTGTAAATCTGTCCGAGACTCCGGTCACGGTCGATTTTCTCGAGATCGAGAAAACTCATAAGGTAGAGTTTAAGGATGGCTGGACCCGATGGACGAAAGAGATAGACGGCAACCTTCAGAATTTCATAAACAGTCATCCGGGCCAGACAATCTATATTGATGAGGAGTATGTCGGCGTGCGTGGCAAGTTGAATCTCGGTTCGGCAAATCTTCAGGGCCGTGGCATGTGGTACACCGAACTTCATTGGGAAGGGGATGGCGCCGGATTCAACGGCTTTGGGGGATCTGTCAGGGATATGTATCTTTCATCATACCAGAATCAGCGTTATGATTCGCCGAATCACAGTGCCAACGGCTATGGGTCTCCGGGAAAATGTTTCAACGGGTCTGCCGGCCACGTTGAAAATGTATGGGTGGAGCATTTCGAATGTGGAGGATGGTTAAGCGGTGCGAATGGTTCATATTTCACCAATTGCAGATTTCGTAATAATTATGCCGACGGCATGAACTTCTGTAATTCTTCTAACTGCATTCTCGAACATTCGAGTTTCCGGAACAATGGAGATGATGACATGGCTTCATGGAGTGCGGAAAGTTACTGCAGCAACAATATTTTCAGGTTTAATACAGCTGAACATAACTGGCGGGCATCTTCTCTTGGATTTTTTGGAGGCGGTGGCCATCATGCCCACAATATTCTTGTTAAAGACGGTATGGAGAATGGTGTGCGTCTCGTATCGGATTTTCCGGGGCCATCCTTCGGCAATGAGGGTATACGTTTCAGTGACATTACGATAGTTCATTGCGCATGTATAGACGGTCCGGTGGGGCGGCATGGAGATTTCTGGGGCGTTAACGAAGGCGCCCTACATATCGAAGCTTCAAAAAACTATTCTATCGTCAATCCCGTGTTTGAGAATATCGATATTATCGACTCGAGGGGAAACGCCGTGTTCATCGGTAGCGGTACGCACAATCTGACCAATGTCAGGCTGAATAACATAACCATCGACGGAGTCAGTGATCCGGGATCATATGCCGTTTATTTCGAGAATCCGAGAGGGAATGCCTCTCTGTCGGATATCACTATCGGTGATGTCGATAACGGCCGGATCACCAATATCAACGGAGGATCTCTTGAATCGACCGATATGGGTGGGTTCAATCTTGTCGTCGGTAACGTGACCACCGCGCCTGTGGTGTTGATTCCGGGTTGCGAACTGAGTCTTGGTGGTCTCGCGTGGGAACCGGCAGACAGAAGAGTAGAGTCTGTTCTGCGTGATGGCGATGATGTGATTTTTTCAGTCCGTATAGACAATCATTCGGATATAGACTTGCCGGAGGGATATACGGTCGATGTGTTCCTGTCTTTTGATAACGGCTCCTCAGTGGCTTTCCCCGCCTTGAAGGAGCCGATAGATGCGGGTGATTACAAGGTGTTGTCTGTCACTTGGAAAGCAGTGGAGGGCGGCCATACTGTCTCCGCTGTCCTTGATCCCAAAAACAGGTATGATCATATGACACCTGCCGAAAGGGGAACTATCATAAAGAAAATAAATGTCGCGGTCACAGATATCCGGGATATTCCTTTCGAAAGAACGTCAGGCGTGGATTTTCAGCCTCTTGACCTGCGTTGGAAGATTCAAGGAGAATCTGAATTCCGTAAAGGATCCGTAAGAGAAGGAGACAGGGTGGTTTTTGCGGCTGTCATAGCCAATACGGGTACGGAGGATTCTCCGGGTTCCTCTAAACTTGGCGTCATCATAAGCCCCAGTGGAAATGACTGGACTCCGGCCGACAACGATATCCGCTGGTGCGATATGAATGAGGCTTATGAGCCGCTTGACGCGGGGCAGGTAAGATACTTTCAGGCATATGGCGGAAACGCGACTTCCGATGGTATATGGATTGCCCGCAAAGGCACATATAATGTGCTTGTCCATGCCAATGACCATGCCAATGAGTCCGGCAACCGGAGAGAGGACAATACAGCAAACAACAGCAGGCGATTCTCTATCACTATACCGTTTGTAAGTAATCCCTTGCACGAGATGGCCGATTCTCCCGACGATCTTTATGTCGAGACAGGAGTCCGTGGAATTGACGCTTCCCGTGACGTTGATTGCGGATGGTTCACTCTCACCGGGATGCGGCTGGATCGTAAACCCGAAATACCGGGACTTTATATAAACAATGGCCGGAAGGTGTTAATACGCGGTAGAGCTCACTAAAACAGGATCCCGAATAAAATAATGATATCGGCCGGATAATTTCATCCGGCCGATATCATTATTTTTCGTAGTTACTTATGTCGTAAACATGCAGAAAATGAAATATGGTGTCGTAAGCCGCTTGTCGTGGTCCGGGTTCCGATAATATCAGATCATGCAGGCCGGAATCTATTCGGCATACCATCCTTTCATGTCCGAGTCTGGAGCCGCGTTGCTTGATCATGGCAGGATCAAGCACTGCGTCTCCGGTCTGAAATTCAGGCGTCCAGGCGCAGCCTTCTATCTTTCGGCTGCTGTGCATCACCAGAATGGGGACACATATATTTGCCCTTTTCTTCATCAATTTGTTTTGAGCGGCGTTGATTGCTCCGATCCAACTGAATGTGACGGGCGGAGAATAGATCATTTTCCAGTCGGTGTCATATTCCCATTGTCCGTGATATTGTTTGAGAAGACTGTAGCCGTATCCGTCGCAATGGGATTGCTTGATTTTGCTGTTCTTGAATATCTTGCCTAAAAATCCTACTGCAGGCACGGCTATATTCCTCATGAACGGACTGTAATTCCACTCCAGAAAAGGGGAATCTGTAACCACTCGGTCAACTCCGCACTTGTCACCTCTTTCCGCGGCATAATACAATACGGTCAATCCTCCCGTGGAATGTCCTGAAAGCGTAATGTCTGAATTCCCGTCACGGCGTATCTGCGACAATGCCGAATCTATGTCGGCAAAATATTCCCGCATGTCTCTTATGTTGTATGGATATTGCCATGGCTCCTTGCTCCGTCCGTATCTGCGGAGATCGACGGCATAAAAATTGTATCCTGAATCATTCAATATCCGTCCCATTTCCGATTGAAAGAAATAATCGTTGAAACCGTGGATGTACAGATATGCTTTCCGGCTTTGATTTTTCGCCTTGCGTCTGACAATAGTGGATCTGCATGGCCCGTCGAATGCCTCTCCCTGATTGACATATCTTGCCTCGTATCCCTCGAGGATATCCGTATGCCACGAAGTGTCGGTTACGGCTGTTTTCGGACCGGTATATTTTTCTTCGATATTCCAGCTGTAGGCTGAAACAAATACGCACAATATTAAAAATACAAAAGGAAGTTTCCTCATAGAATATATTGGATCGTTAAAATGGCACTTCATTTTTTCTTTATAACACATAAGAAAGAAAAATATTAAAAAAACTTTTTGTTCTGATCTAAATTTTTGACATATGGGATTTTTTGTTAATTTTGTAAAGCTGATTTATATTTTTTGTTATGGAAACAAAGATCAATGATTCCCTGTCTGTCGCTGAACGCAGAGAATTGCTTTTGCTTGCTGCCGAATTGCGCGATGTGCTTGAGAACAGACTTGATGACAAAGAGTTGAAATGCCTGTCTTCGACATTGCGCGATTCTCTCCGAAAACCCCGTCAGGCACATGATGACAAGGGGTTGGCCGAGGCTATAATGACTCTTAAGACAGCCAACGCCTTTGCCGGAATGGTAGATCCTGACCATAACATTCTGATTGCCATTCTTCTTCATCCGCTTGTCAAGCAGAAGCTTATGAGTGCCGATGAGGTGGAGACCATATGGGGGACTGACATAGCCGGTCTGCATAGGGGTCTTGAGGAGGTGGCGCGTTTCAGCACCCGTAATTCTGCGACCAACCAGGAAAATTTCCGTGGCCTGATCATATCGCTCGCGCACGATATCCGAGTCATAATCATTATGATAGTGCGCTCTCTTGTTCTTATGCGCAGTATTAACCTCCATCCTGACGATGCCTGGGTCCGCAATGTCGCTTTCGAGGCCAATTGCCTTTACGCCCAGCTTGCCCATCGTCTTGGACTGTATAAGATAAAAGGTGAGCTTGAGGATCTGTCGCTCAAGTATACCAACCGGGAGATCTACACGCAGATCGCCCATAAACTCAATGCTACCAAGCGTTCGCGCGACGCTTATATCAAGGCGTTTATCGATCCTGTCAAAAATGAGCTTGAGAAGGCCGGCCTCAAGTTCGAGATAAAAGGCCGCACCAAGTCCATATCGTCTATCTGGAACAAGATGCGCAAACAGAAAGTGGACCTTCCCGGTATCTACGACCTTTTTGCCATACGTGTCATACTTGATTCCGAACCTGCGAAGGAAAAGAGTGACTGTTGGCTCGCATACTCTATTCTCGCTGATATGTACACGGCCAATCCGGCCCGTATGCGTGACTGGATATCCATCCCCAAAAGCAACGGCTATGAGTCTCTCCACGCCACTGTGATGGGGCCTGACAACAAGTGGGTGGTGGTTCAGTTCCGCACCCGCCGTATGGATCTTGTGGCGGAAAAAGGACTTGCCGCGCATTGGCGTTATAAGGGAGGAAAGGCCGACGGCACTGACCAGTGGATGAACAATATCCGTGATATTCTGGAATCGGCCGATGCGGGCCCCATGCAGCTGATGAAAAACATACAGATGGACCCTTTCGGCAAGGAGGNNGTTTCCGTCTGTCGGGTGGGGCCACCGTGCTTGACTTCGCTTTTCATATCCACTCTAATGTCGGGGCAAAATGCACGGGTGCCATAGTCAACGGGCAGCTTAAGAAACTTAATTATAAGATACAGAACGGTGACACCGTCGAGATCATCACCGCGGCAAACCAGACTCCTAAGCAGGAGTGGCTCAATATAGTCACTTCCTCTAAGGCCCGCAATAAGATAAAGCAGAGTCTAAATGAGGAGAAACAGCGTCTGGCCGATCTCGGCAAGGAGGCGTTGCTGAGT
>DAAV01000024.1:0-1281 GCA_001701295.1 Bacteroidales bacterium H10 | reverse complement strand
GAGCTCTTGATTTCTACGCCGATCTCGGCACCGAAAAAGTCGATCCGGGCAGATTTCTGAACAGTTATATCAGTTGGCTGTCGCCTCAGTCTGAAGCCGAGCATGTATCCGCGGAGGAGTTTGAGATCCGTCGTAATGATGATGATGAAAAGTCTCAGAACGATGTCCTTGTGATAGGAGAGAAGTCTATCAACGGACTCAGCTACCGTTTTGCAAAATGCTGCAATCCTATCTATGGAGATGACGTGTTCGGTTTCATATCAAGCGACGGCATGGTCAAGATCCATAAGAATTCCTGTCCAAATGCTACTCACATAAAGGAAAGGTATCCTTATAGGGTGATACGTGCCGACTGGAGTGGAAAGACGGGACAGATGCTTCCCGCGACTCTGCGTGTGGTCGGAAATGACGACATAGGCATTGTCACCAATATCACTTCCATCATATCGCATGAGCAGGGAGTGGCATTGCGCAATATATCGATAGATTCCCATGACGGTATTTTCCAGGGATATCTTGTTATAGGTGTTTCTGACAACCGTCAGCTGACCACACTTGTTAAGAAGATAAAAACTGTCCGCGGTGTCAAGGATGTCGTGAGGATATAATAATGTAAGGTTATGAAAATTTACAAATTGTTAATGCCGGTGGCAGGAGCTTTTCTGCTTCTCTCCTGCACTTCTAAAAATAATGACGGAGAGAAAGCGCGAGCCGATTACGACCGGGCTCTTTCGGATTCGATTGAGATTGTGAGACAGGAAATAGATTCCTGCAATTCACAGATAACGGTCCTGCGTGATCAGGTCAACGGCTGGCTGCCTGATTTTACCACTGTGTCCAATCCGCGCGAAGCCGGATCTTACATGATATTGACTTCTTTCAAGGACCGCTATCCTCTGACGGCTACCGGACTTGTAGCCCGCATCAATGATAACAGTCAGCTCGAACTTGTGGCTGCGCTTTCCGGAAAACCCTTTGACAGAATTGCAGTGCAGGGGCCTTCCGATACGGCAAGTTCAATGATTGTGCCCAATGATCAGGCTTTGAATTACAGAACGCCATCTCTCACCACCGTGCTTTTCACAGGAGATGAAGCCGATGCCGTATGTGAGCTGATAGCTGAGAATGAACTGAATCCGCTCACAGTGACCTATCTTCAGAATGAGAGGCCTGTACAGTCCTGGCGGCTTCCTGCCGATAATGCCCGCATGATCTCATATACGTATATGCTATATAAGAACAATCGCGAACTGCATCGTCTCGAACGCCGCGTACCGATGC
>DAAV01000050.1 GCA_001701295.1 Bacteroidales bacterium H10 | reverse complement strand
CGATTGCAAAATTACTGCTTTTTTTTGAATCCACAAAATTTTCGCGGAGAAAAATTCAGTCAATTTTTAATTTAAATCAGTCCGTGAGGTATTCCACAGAGCAAACTCCCTGTATACCAACTATCGGAACCGATAATTTGGATATCTTGACTTTGACAGCTTTTACGTCATTCCATTTGGATTTTATGGAATCACCTATGGATTTTGACACTGATTCAAGTAACAGCCATTCCCGTTTCATATGGCTCTCCACCACTTCATATATATCAGCATACGATATGGAAGTGTCGAGATGCTCCGGAATAAAACGAGTATCGTCCGTTTCAAGCGTCACATCGACCTGAAATTCATTTCCGACGTTTCGCTCCTGTTCGAACACACCGATGTCCGAATAGAAATGAAGATTTTCCAGCCGGATGACAAAGCGTCCCATGNNNGTTCGTGTCTGCCTCCCTCAAATTCGGAATCAAGATAAGCATCAAGAATAGCAACAGCTTCTTCTTTACTTACAAATCTTGCGGGAAGCACAAGAATATTCGCATTGTTATGCTGCTTGGCGAGAGAGGCTATCTCAGGCATCCAACACAATGCCGCGCGGATACCCTGATGTTTATTGAGAGTCATCGCTATTCCGTTGCCGGTGCCACACATCGCTATTCCGAATCCGCATTCTCCACTTTCCACTGCAAGAGCAGCAGGATGCGCATAATCAGGATAATCGCATGATTCAGTCGAATGCGTTCCGAAATCAACCGTTTCGTAACCGCGTTCGGACATCAAGGCAATGAGAAATTGTTTTAACTCGTAACCTGCATGGTCACTTGCGAATGCTACTTTCATAATTCAAATGTATTTATTCAAGGTTATAATTTGTTCAAGGTTATAAAATCTCAGGAGAAATGACGGCTTTTGAAAGCGAACCTTACCATAAAGTAATTCAAAGGCACACATATCGCAAGCGCCGGCAATAATGCAAGAGTCGGACCGACGATGCCTTTGAATACAGCCACAAGTCCAGTCTGCATCCCCATATTGACCAAATGGCTTATTGCGAACGCGAGTCCTTTTTTTGCATTCGGATCACTTCTGAACGTAAAAAAGCTTGACAAAAGGAAATTGGCGACAAAACTGATAATGTAGCTTATAATCGCAGACACCACAGCCGACACTCCGACCGCCCGAAGAAAGAGCACGTACATGCCGTATTGCAACAACGTGCAGAAGGCGCCGACCAAAGCAAATCTCACGACTTCGGACTTTCTTCCCTCGCTATGCAAAAAACCTTTGATATCCATGATGTCATTCATCATTCAGATTCCGCAGCTTTGTCTCCAGCAGGATTTTCATCCGATCTGTCGGCCGGGCACTCTTTNNTATGGAGAATATATAATCAAGAATTTCCTGACGTCCCTTGCCTTTTTCAGACGAAGTAACAAAGACCGGCGGAAGTTCAGACCATGTCAGTCTTAACTCATTGCAATAAGCCTCCACATTTCTCTGCGCAGCCACAGGACCGAGTTTGTCGGCTTTGGTGAAAACTATTGCAAAGGGCACTTCATTTTCTCCGAGCCAATCCAGAAATTCAACATCGATCTTCTGCGGATCGTGACGTATGTCTATCAAGACAAACAGGCATGCGAGCTGCTGTCTCCCAAGTATGTAATCATTGATAAGATGAGTGAGCCTCTCGCGTTGCTCCTTGCCCCTCGCGGCAAAACCATATCCCGGCAGATCGACAAGAAACCACCTGCCATCATCCATGGCGAAATGATTAATAAGTAATGTCTTGCCCGGAGTCTGAGACGTCTTGGCCATCTTCTTGCTTTTACAAAGCATATTTATCAGAGATGACTTTCCGACGTTAGACCGCCCGATGAAGGCATATTCGGGCACTCCCGTCACCGGACATTTGGTAACGTCCGGACTGCTTATATGAAATTTCGCATTCTTGATATCCATAAAGTTCAAAATTATTTTATCCGAAACATGCGGTATGTATGAGACACAGGCTACGGTCCGTTTCCGAATCACTCGTCATGATCGCTATCGTAGTCTCGGAAGCTCCGTCGGAGACTGCCTTGACAGATATTCCCTCACGCTGCAGAGTATTTACGAGACGGGGACCGAGACCTTTTATATCCTTGATGGACTCTCTTACAACAGCTATGATCGAAAGATTCCTCTCAATAGAAACATCCGTCACCTCACCGGTCTGAATTTCCGGGGCGAATTCCTCACGAAGAATATCAGCGGCACGGTCAGCATCACTTTCCGACAGTGCCATCGAAAACGCGACATCGGCATTAGGCTGGGCGACAAGGAAAATACTTATACCATTACGTGCCATGGCATTGTAAGACCGGGAATTTATCTGAGCCACATTTGAGGCGAGATTTCCCGATACGGACACCATACACGTTTTTTTAACGGAAGACACACCTCTGACTGCAGCCGGGAGATTTTCATTGCCGTCAGTAATGAACGTTCCGGGCGCAGAGGGATTGTGTGTGTTGAGAATCCGGATAGGAATATTTTTATGAAACACCGGATAAATCGTAGGAGGGTATATCACTTTCGCACCGAAAGAGCATAATTCCATGCTCTCTATGAACGACATCCGGTCTATAACCATGGCATCGCGGATTATGCGCGGATCCGCAGTCATAAATCCGTCCACATCCGTCCATATCTCAAGCGTGTCAGCTCCGAGTGCGGCAGCTATCAAGGCGGCCGTGTAATCACTGCCTCCCCTGCCGAGATTGGTTATTTCATCCGTATCTTTGTCACGAGAAATAAAGCCCCCCGCCACGACCGTACGTCCGAGAGGCATCTGAAAAGCATCACGGATAAGAGAATCGGTCAATTGTCGCGATGCGATATCGCGGCCAAACCACTTTTCCGTTTTTATAAATTCAAGCGAATCCTTGTGAACAGCATTATCGAGAAGATTGGCCACAATGACAGATGACATGCGTTCCCCGAAACTTACTATACGGTTCAATGCCTTTTCAGGCAGATCCCTTATCAATGCAAGTCCTTTATATATATCCTCGAGCTCCGAGAGCAGAGATCCGACCACTTCAATGACATTCGCACGCAGATCTGAAGGAACCATTTCCTCTATGATCTCAAAATGCCGCTCCGACATTTCACGCATATTTGTCTTGAAATCCGGATCTCCTTCCGAGGCCATCCTGGCCGTAGCTATAAGTTTGTCGGTAAGTCCGCCAAGAGCCGAGACTACCACGACCGCCGGCTCATCAAGAGAATCAACTATATTCTTGACATTACGGAGACTTTGCACAGTCCCGACAGAAGTACCTCCAAATTTTAATACTTTCATAGAATAAAATTACTTCCGGATTGCATTCCGGTGTTTTTATTTTGCAAAAATACAAAAAAAATGTCAACCGCAGACAATAATGAAAGTACAAAACGGAGTATTTCCGACCATCAGAGCTCAATAAACACGCTTATACCAATCGAGCGTACGATAATAAGATTCGTCGCGTGTATCAAGACCTTTATAGAAATGCGTGCTTATTCCGGATACGGCAAAATTCCAGGGACGGTTGTTGAAATCATTTTCAGACGCGTCATGATATATGACCGCTTTGTCCATCACCGACTCAAGACGCGCGGCGAGATCCGGGCAGCCGTTAAGGAGAGCCGTCTGGCTGAAAAACTGCCTGAAATCATAAAAAGGGGAAATTCTGGTCCGTGAATAATTCAAGAGAGTCTTCTCGTCCGGCCTGATTTCCCCGCTCCCTACAATATCACCTGCCACGACAGCGAGTTCTTCCATAAGGGACATATCAAAGACTGCCACTGTCGCCGCATAACGTTTTATATCATAATAATTATAAAAAGCTTTTGCAGCACCAGTCACATCAGGTTTCTCACGCAACAAATAAGGCAATACCACATCATAAGCCATACCCTCATCCCAGACTTCCGAAGGATAACCGACAAAAGTATCGCATTTGTCACGGAACTCATATATGACCTCTATGCCTGACATATAGCAGCAATCGAACCATACCGTATCAAAAGCATGATCGGGCACAGCCTCGGCAGGCTCATCAATTTCAGTCCAGTCGGTCATCGTGGTATTTCCAGTCTCGTTATATTCCCCGCCGTAACCATAAGACATAGGCCGGTCAATGACTTCATGACTACTGAAATATGGTTTCCAGGACATTCCATGTCCCCAGAATATCAGATCATAGGCGGAATTCGGATACAAATCAAGAGCATGTTCAAGCACTTCACGGATCCGCTCAGGATGTGTCGACGTAACATCCCGGGAATATGATCTTACGAGAGCTAACTCACATTTTCCGTACTCGTCCGATACAGCTTTATACAGTCCACATTTGGATGCCGAATCTGTTTTATAGACAAGAAGTTGATATTTCTCTGTGCCTACACTATCCATGGCATTAAGCATTTCAGAAAGATCATCCTCGAAATTATATGAAAGGCTGCTTCTGTTGACCGCATATACAATCACCGTGCGTTCCACAGCCTCGGGATTCACTACAGGGTTCACAGGAATTACAGGAGGGTCAACGGGATTTATCTCATTCGGTTCGT
>DAAV01000018.1:3739-24777 GCA_001701295.1 Bacteroidales bacterium H10 | reverse complement strand
GCTTCGGCCGAGAAACGGGAACGGGCCGAGTCGAGCATACGCGTGCGTATCTCCCGGGGGGATTGGGACATTGACCAGATGATGCCGCGGGCTATGTTTTCCGCCGCGATACGCGGATCGTCATTCCATTCGGCGATATATCCGGTGGAAAGATGATCCACGATGTCGGACTGGCCGCCACGTCCGAAAGAAACCGGTATGCATCCGTAGACCTGTCCTTCGACGAGTGTCCCGGGCAACGTCTCGTAAAGAGAGGTCGAGACGACCGCATTTCCCGATGAGTATATTTTCCGGATTTTTTCTTCTCCGCGCACGATGCCGAGATGACGGTGTCTTGTCCTGACACCGTCAAGAGCGGAAGGATCTTTCAGATTTCCGAAAGTCACGAGCTCTATCCGAGAGGCTTCTTCGGGATATTTCTCGCGAAGAATTTTTGTTGTCTCGATGAGAATCGGCAATCCCTTGACTGGATCGTCAAGACGTGCAGCACCCATAATGATACGAAAAAGGTTATCGTCGGCTGAAACAGAGGAGGTTTCTCTGTCTTTTTTCAGTTCCTCGTCGGAAGGAACGGGAAATGCATTCGGAATCACACTCAGTCCGACACCGGGCGTCAGGGTGGATTTGCGTGCAAGTGAGGCGAGCCAGTTGGATACGGCCACAAACCGGAGTTTTCCGCGACCTTTGCCATAGATGGCTTTCTTGTCGTTCCATACGGCAAAAGAAAGGTCCTGTGTGGAAGCGCCATTTCCGAGGAGTGGACAAAGTCCGCAATTGACATGCCATCTTTCGCATGCTCCGGCATGGTGACAGATACCTGTAAAATTCCACATGTCATGCATGGTCCACACCACCGGCTTGCCAAGCGACAGCAATCTGTCGAGCCCCGTAAGCGACAGCATGCCCTGATTGACCCAATTGAGACATATGACGTCGGCCTCGCGAACGAGGCGGTGACGGTGGAGAGGCAGTCCGTCAGAGGCCAGATCGACCTTAAACAGAAGGTCGCGTCGCAATCCGTTGGCAAGGAATATTTTGAGCCTTTCGGAAAGGAATGGCCTTTTTATACGGGATGATGAGGCTGCGACATATACATGCGGAGAATCCGTTTTCTTCTCGACCACAAGCATAGATGCCTCCACTCCGAGGGCGCGCAATGCATTCATAAGGCGGAAACTCACCACTGCGGCTCCGCCTGTCGAGTCGGATTTGTTAATGATTACGACTTTCATAGGTCTCGAATCTGAAAGAAAGTCCGCATGAAGATCGCACAGGATCTGTCATGTCGGTCAGTATCCAGTCTTTTTCAGAAATTTCAGGGAAAAAAGTGTCGGCGTTTCCGAAGCGTGCATCGATGCGCGTCACATCGATACGGGTTATAAAAGGCATAGCGGCGGCATATATTTTCCCTCCTCCTATGATATAGGGGATTTCCGATGCGTCACATGCGACGATCGCTTCCCGGACGGATGTAGCGGTCTCGGCTCCCTCCGCTTTGAAATCCGGATCGCGGGAGAGGACGATATTTCGGCGTCCGGGGAGCGGACGGCGCGGAAGCGACAGCCATGTGGAGCGCCCCATGATGACCGGATGGCCAGTGGTAAGCTGTTTGAAATGTCTCAGATCCTCAGGAATGTGCCATGGCATGTCGCCACGAAAACCGATTTCGTTATCAAGACCCATCGCCACGATGGCACGGACTTCGCGACGGCGTCCTGTCGATGAGTTGAACGTGCTGAAAGGATGTATGCCGGCCGAGTCGCGTATGTCGGGGATGTCTTTGTAGAACGGAAAAACTCTGTTTATCTCCATGAAATTCTATTTATTTACAAAGATAAGCAAAGATAAGCAAAAATATTGCTATCTTTGCAGAAAATATTGAATAATCGAATCCTAAACATCTGTCATGAACTACAGTGTAATAGACTTTATAAGTCTGCTTGGCTCGGTCTGCATGTTTCTTTACGGAATGAAGGTCATGAGCGAAGGCCTTCAGAAAGTCGCGGGTGACCGACTGCGCAATATATTGGGCATAATGACACGCAACCGAGTGACCGGAGTGCTGACCGGCATACTGATCACCGCATTAATTCAGAGCTCGAGCGCATCTACCGTGATGGTGGTGAGTTTCGTGAATGCCGGTCTGATGAGTCTGAATCAGGCAATGGCCGTGATATTCGGTGCGAACGTCGGAACGACGGCGACCACCTGGATTATCTCGGCTTTTTCATTTGAAGTCAACATATCGGACTACAGCATATTGCTGCTGGCGGCAGGAGTGCCTATGATGTTCATGAAGAAAAGCGCCTACAAATCGATGGGTGAGTTTCTTGTCGGCTTCTGTTTTCTTTTCATGGGTCTTGACCTTATCAGCACCTATGTCCCGAATCTTCAGGAAAATCCGGAGATGCTGCGTTTTGTGACGAATTACACTACACTGGGATATGGGTCGGTACTCATATTCTTTACTTTGGGCATAGTGTTCACGATGATAGCCCAGAGTTCGGCCGCCACGTTCGCCATAACACTTATAATGTGTTCCCAGGGATGGATATCATTCGAACTGGGATGCGCCATCATTCTGGGCGGAAACATAGGGACGACCATAACGCCGGTTCTGGCCTCCCTGAGCGGTAATCTCGCCGCTAAAAGGACGGCTATGGGACATGTGCTCTTCAATGTGCTGGGATCACTTGTGGTGCTCTGCTGCTTCCATCCTTTTACCGAACTTGTGGCGGATATAACGAAGGCGTGTGACGGGATCAATCCATTGTCCATCTCGGATGCCCAGGAAGCCGGAATGCGCGGCACGACCCTGCTTGACGAGAGAGGCGGCATGACAGCGAGAGCACAGAGCTGCATAGCATTCGGACTCGCCATGTTCCCGACTGTATTCAATGCTGTCAATCTGATGATAATGATATGGTTTACGAAGCTATATGTAAAAGTCGTATGCTGGATAATGCCCACACGTCATAAAGAGGACGAAGAGGAGTTTGTGCTCAAATATATCGGACNNCCGAGCTTAACATTACTCAGGCGCAGAAAGAGATACTTCTCTACGGCCAGCGGGTTGAGCGCATGATCGGCATGGCGAAGAAAATGATCCATCTCGAAATGAAAGACGAGGAATATCAGCCTACTTTCGACCGCATCGAGAAATATGAGGAGATATCCGACCGCATGGAGATGGAGATAGGCACATTCCTCAACCGTGTGGCCGAAGGCCGTCTGAGCCCTGAAGGAAAGATGCGTGTGGCCGGCATGTTGCGGATAGTCAGCGAAATAGAATCGATAGCCGACGGCTGCTACAATGTGGCAAAGACGCTTAACCGTAAAAACCAGATACATGTGGAATTCAATGACGGCGTTCTCAAGGAGATCGACCGGATGTATGATCTGGTAAGCGAGGCGATGACCAATGTGCTGGGTCTTCTTGAGGAACTTGAGACTCCGGAGAACTCCCGGATCGTGGCTGCGTACAACAAAGAACGCGAGATCAACAATCTCCGCAACAATCTGAGAGATGGCAACATCTTCAATATCAATAATAAAGAATATGATTATCAGGAGGGTATATTCTTTATGGACCTTATCGGCGAGGCCGAGAAACTGGGCGATTACATGCTCAATGTGGTGGAAGGAGTAAAACACCAGTTCAAGACCTTGCCCTCCATGAGCAAATAAAACCGACTGACTTTTAACATACGCAAAGATTACCTGAAAAATATGGATACGAATATCGAAAAGAAAAGCCATCGCTATTGTGTGATAATGTGCGGCGGAGTCGGATCGCGATTCTGGCCATTCAGCCGCAGCAACCGTCCGAAACAGTTTCTTGATTTTTTCGGCACGGGACGCAGTCTGCTTCAGCTTACATATGACCGGATGCTCCCCATAACGGATCCGGAGAGGATAATTCTGGTGACTAACGCGGCCTATTATGACATAATACGCGAACAACTCCCCGAGGTGAAAGAAGAGAACATACTTCTTGAACCGGCGCGGCGCAACACGGCGCCCTGTGTGTGCTGGGCGGCACATCACATATATGCGCTCGATCCGGAGGCCTCGATCGTGACTCTTCCTTCCGACCATCTTATACTGCGGGAGGCGGAGTTTCATTCGGTGATCCGCAAAGGTCTTGACTTTGTAGAGAACGGTGACCGGCTTCTCACCATCGGACTTAAACCGACTTCTCCGCATACCGGCTACGGATACATACAGCGCGGTGTGCCGGTAGAAAATGAAGGTGAGATAATGAAAGTGAAGTCTTTCACCGAGAAACCGAATCTGGAGATGGCGAAAGTATTTCTCAGTACCGGAGAGTTTTTCTGGAATTCAGGAATGTTTCTTTGGCGCGCGGACAGCATACTGAAGGCTTTCGAGAAGTATGATCCGGAGACGGCCACAATCTTCGATGCCGGCAACGGCGTGTTCGGCACACCGAAGGAGATGGCATTCATCGACAATGCCTTTCCTAATGCGCCGTCCATATCGATCGACTACGCCATAATGGAGAAGGCGGACAATGTGTATGTGGAGACGGCCGATCTCGGCTGGAGCGATCTCGGCACATGGAACGCACTGTATGAGTGCTCTCCGAAAAATTCGGACCGTAATGTGACGCAGAACTGTAAGGTGCTCGCGCATGATTGCGAGGGAACTCTTTTTGCGGCTGCTGCGGACAAGATAGTCGTGGCTTCAGGTCTGAAAGACTATATTGTCGCTGACAGAGGAAATGCGCTGCTTATATATCCGCTTGCCGAAGAGCAGAAGATACGTCAGGTAGTCAACGATGTCCTGACACGTTTCGGAGAGGAGTATGTATAATGGGGAAACGGATATAAATCCTTTTGTCTGATAAAAACCGATAGAAATATGAAGAGGGTCGGAACGCTTTTTCTGCATGCGTTAGGAACTGTCATGGCATTGCTTGTGATGACGGGGTGTGTGAAAAATGAGTTTAAAGTAAAGTTTGACCTTCCTTCTGACATAGACCGTACATATACGCTGCTTTACTATGCCTCGGATCCGTCGAAAGGATGGATCGAGGAAGAGGTGGTGAATGTGATAAAAGGGAAGGCGGAGGTCACTGTTCAGACAGTGAATCCCAGTATTGTCTATGTATTCAGAGCCGGAGGAAAAGAGCCGCAAGNNGGAGACCGGATTGATATAAAAGGGGAGAATGGGAATCCTGCCGAATGGAATATATCGGGCAATAAGGTGACGGATGACATAACCCGCTGGCGCCTTGACAACAGGAAGCTGTTGTCTGATTCGCAGAGACATGGAGACGAGGGCAAGAAACAGCTTAACAGGTCCGTGTATGATTATGTGACAAATCACCCTTCAGATGCCGTCTCGGCTATACTTATGCTGGAATATTTTGACCGTCGCGCGGACGAACAGCTGTTTCGGGCCGGATGGAATAAACTGAAAGACGAGGCGGCCGAAGAGAAATGGAAAGAACTCGTATCGCGCAGCGATATGGGCGGAGATGTTGCACCGGTCGATAAATTGCCGGCTCATATTGTCCTCAAGACTATCGCCACAGGCTGTGATACAATAGTGCCGGGGCGCGTGCCGATGTTATTGTATTTCACGAAAAACAATGTAAAAAGTCATAAGGATGATATCGCGGAGCTTAAGAAGCTGTCGAGAGAGTTTCCGGATTCCTCGAGCCGTATAATAGCCGACATAAGCTTCGAGCCGGATTCCATGGCGAGGTTATATCCTGTCCGGACTGACTCGCTGCGGCTGGCGGTGCGCGGATGGATGCCACTCGGCGTGTCGGACATCCAGGCCCGGGAAATGGGGGTGGGCCGTCTGCCTTACGTGATAATAGCCGATGCCAAAGGTGCGGTCGTATATCGTGGCGACAACATGGAAGAGGCAGCAGCAAAATTCAGGAATATCCTGAAAAAATAATTAAGAGAAGTAACAAACTTATGCTGACAAAAGTCTATACTGCAGCCATACACGGCATAGATGCGTTTCCCGTCACGATCGAGACAGTTGTGGAAAACGGAGCCCATTTCAATATAGTGGGCATGGCCGACACTGCGGTTAAAGAGAGTCAGTTGCGTATACAGTCCGCTATGAAGAGCAGCGGGTTGCACTTCCCGCATTACCGCACGACCATCAATCTGGCTCCGGCCGATATCAAGAAAGAGGGGGCTTCATATGACCTGCCGATAGCGATCGGTCTTATGACGGCGAGCGAGATGGTGCGTTGTCCCGATATACAGGATTATATGATCACCGGCGAGCTTAGTCTGGACGGTTCGGTGCTGCCGGTGAAGGGAGCGTTGCCTATGGCGGTGAAAGCACGGGAAATGGGACTTAAGCGTCTTATAGTGCCTGAGGCGAATGTCACTGAAGCCGCAGTTGTCAACAGGCTTGAAGTGTTCGGAGTGCGCAATCTCGGAGAGGTTCTTTCGATCCTTGAACGGAAAGGAGATATCAGACCGACGCGAATCAACACGCGGGAGCTTTTTGCCGCTGACTGTGACCGGTTTGATTTTGATTTTTCGGAAGTCAAAGGACAGGAGACGGTAAAACGGGCATTCGAGGTGGCATGCGCAGGCGCGCACAATATACTTATGATCGGTCCTCCGGGCGCCGGCAAGTCGATGATGGCAAAAAGGCTTCCTTCCATTCTGCCTCCCCTCGGCATGAGCGAGGCACTGGAGACTACCAAGATACATTCCGTGGCAGGCAAACTGAGCAGAGGGTCGATGCTTATGACGCGGCGCCCGTTCAGGACACCGCATCATACGGTGTCGCCGGTGGCTCTTGTCGGAGGCGGAGCCAGTCCGATGCCCGGGGAGATTTCGCTCGCGCATAACGGAGTCTTGTTTCTTGATGAATTTCCGGAATTTCCGCGACAGGTTCTCGAAGTGTTGCGTCAGCCGATAGAAGACAGGGTGATAACAGTGAGCCGGGCAAAATACACGGTCAATTATCCCGCGAGTTTCATGCTGGTAGCCTCGATGAATCCTTGTCCCTGCGGGTATTACGGGCATCCCACTAAAAGATGCACATGTGCGCCGGGTCAGGTCTCAAAATATATGAACAAGATTTCCGGACCTCTTCTTGACCGCATAGATCTTCAGGTGGAGATCGAACCGGTGGCTTTTGACGCGATGGCCGACAGAAGTCCGGGCGAAAGTTCAGCCTCGATCCGTGCAAGGGTCATGGCAGCGCGTGCGGTGCAGCAGGAACGATATAGAAATGTCGCCGGAGTTTACAGCAACGCACAGATGAATTCCAGGCTTCTGCATGAATATGCATGGCCTGACGAGACGGGGCTTAAGAAACTCAAGGAGCGCATGACCCGTCTGAATATGTCGGCCCGTGCGTTCGACAGAATACTGCGTGTGGCCCGTACGATAGCGGATCTTGACTATGCCACAAGAAAGAAAGCTGACGGTACCCTGGAATATACACCTGCAGAGGCGGCGGGACTGCCAGTGCTTGTATCGCATATAGCCGAAGCCATAGGCTATCGGTCGCTTGATCGTGCAAGCTATGGCCAGACATATTGATGATGGTGTGATATGGGGCTTTTAGACTGGCTGAGGCGTGATGGCGATACTTCCATAAGATTCAGAGAACGGGAGGAGATTCCTGTTCCCGGATCATTCTCCGGAATTGATATGGAGGAGCTTTACTGTCGGCATTATAGCGGCTTTTTTGCCAGAATCGCCGATGGTGTGGTTGTTGACATGTGGAATCGCGATCTGGGAGGATCGTATGTGACACTTGTGCTTGACCGCTACCTTGACAAGATCGGCGCAACGGGAGGAATACTTTATATTACAGCATGGGAGGAGTGTAATACAGGGAGTTATATCACGTTAAGAAATATAGAGATGCTTGGCAGCGGCGTTCGGTATACCGGAAGTTTTCGTCATCAGGAGAAGGATGTGGCTATGCTGACAGTGGACAGAAATATATCGAAAAAGAATATCTCCATACCGGTTGATGCAATGGTCGGGTTTGACTGGGGCGCCAACGGGTATGACGATAAGATCTGCAGATGGGAGAATTACCCCGTCAGCAGGTTCGGAGGCGATATGGTTCTGAATTTTGCCGCAAGCGGAGAATTTAATCTGTCCATATTTTTCGAGCGTGAACGTAATAATTCCTCCGAAAGTACAGATCCGGATGAATTGAACTCCTACAGTCTTGACTGCCTGTTCAGCAAGAATTTCTGTTGCAAATGATACGAATTAAAGATAGCAAATTGAAAATGGACAGGTCCCGGAGTGCTGTCTTGTGGGGACGAGTTCTGAGCTGTGCACTGATAGTCTATATTGCATATGGCCTGGCTATATATTGGTTTAAGCTTACATTTGTAATACCGGATGGCATAAATTACTGGCAGTTTACGGAATGGCTTATAAATTATGAAGGTGGATTTGTAAGAAGAGGATTGCTCGGGGAGATACTGTACTGGTTCTGCTCTCATACTGGAATATCTCCACGCTATTCGATAAGTTTTATCTGTCTGGCTCTGTATGCATCATTGTTCTATTTTTTCTGGAAAAAATTCAGGGAACGGCATCTTTGCTGGTGGTTTCTGGCTTCTCCGCTTATGTTCGGTTATGTCGATAGCGTGATACGTAAGGATTTTCTATTGTTATGGCTTTTTGTGGGAATTCTTATTCTGTTAAAAGAAGAGAATCCTAATATATGGCGTCGACTCGCAGCTGGAATAACAATCATTTTCTGTTTGTTTATACATGAGGCATTTATTTTTTTTGGAGTCCCGCTCGTGTTGCTTCTACTTGCCGATGGCAGACATAAGTTGCTGTTTATACTCATAACGCTAAGTGTCATATTAGTCTTTACATTGATGTGTCTATATAATGGATCACATAATATAGTACATGATATCAATACATCGTGGAATATGCTTTTCGGGACCAATGAACTTGTTTACAATTCAGAAAATTCAATCGGAGCATTGGAATGGGAGAGTATAAGCACTTTCAAAAGGCATTTCAAGAGAAACATAGGTTATCCATATCATTGCATAGGACTGTTCGTCAGGCCGATTGCAATGTTTTTCGCTTATTATATAATGATTAATTTCCTTCAGGCATTCAGGAAAGATAATTCGGCTTACGCGGAAACGGACAAGACGAATATAGGGGCTATTTATCTATTTCTTATAGTGTGCATGATTCCTATGTGGACCGTCCTCAGCTGTGATAATCTACGCTTATATCAATATATAAGTATATGCACCATAGGATCCTTTCTTGTTTTGAGCCAGAAGAGAATTGTCAGTATTTTCCCATCATTTTATTTGAAGTCTATAAAGAAGCTTAATAATTGGATTGAATTGTATATCCCTATATCCAAAGGGTGGATGCTGATTGTATTTCTATGCTGGTTTGACGGTCCGAGTTGGTACAGTCTGGATATTGGTTTCGAATATAGTATATTCGGTAAATTGTCAGTACTTGCAGGTACAGCTCTACAATATGTGTATTATTGGTTAAGCTGAATATCCGCCTATGCAAGAAGCTAACAGTATGGAAAGCAGAATGTCTTCTCATAAAAATAATTATTTGAGTCTGCTCCTTATATTCCTGTTTATAGCCGGAATCGGAGTTTTCTTTATTGTGACTCCGAAATATAATGATGATTACCGTTATTGCTATTATCTTAAAGACTGGTTTGCGAGTCAGGGATTCTTCGGTATAGATTGCGGTTGGGGGATATTTAAATCCGGAATACCTATCGACGCTATTCTTGAGACGAGTAAGGATCACTTTACACATGACAATGCCAGAATAGGGAATATGATAATCCCTTTCTTTCTTATTTTACCTAAGTGGGTCGGATCCTCGATTGCATTGCTAATGTGGGCGTTATGCATGTTTTGTAGTTTTCGGCTTGCCAAAGTCAGGATGAATGATGTCCTGACCGTTACAGTCGGAGTGTTTTTATGGTCTTTTATGATGGCATGGTCCCAGTCGATGGGGTGTCTTGATTATCAGTTCAATTATATCATCCCGAGCGGGTTGATGATGTGTCTGATCCTATATGTGACAAATACTGACGGGAAAGGATGGAATTTAGTGGCGGCTTTTTTGCTTGCAGCTGTCGCAGGTGCATGGCATGAAGGTTTTGCGATTCCCGTTATAGCCGGATTGGTTACATTAATGATATTGTATAAGGATTTTAGAAAGAAGAAATATATTATTGTCGCGTTGGGATTGTCTGCGGGAATTCTTTTTCTGTTTCTAGCGCCGGCCGCATCTGAACGGATGAGCAGAGATGTCTTAAGAGGATTATCACGTTCATTAGGGTTGTTGAGAGCGTCGGGTGGTCATCCTGCATTTCTGTTGTTTCTGTTACTATTGTCGGTAAGATCCATAAAAAGAAAAACTTTAAGGATAGAACCGTTTGTTCTGTTCTCCCTTGTGTCTGCGACAGTATGTATATTTCTACAGATTGTCACTACCGGAGAAAGAAGAGTAGGGTGGTGGGCGGATCTCATATCGATAACCGGAATAATGTATATTATAAAAGACAAATTATCCGTTCTTAATAACAGATACAGAATTACAGCTTCAGTATCCGGAGCTTCATTGATTGTCTTTGTGGTGCTTCATTGGATTGTAGTGGATGTATATACGATCAGAAGCCGTAGGATTTTTGACAGGGTATTGGCGGAACATGCCGAAGGTAAGAAAACTGTCTTTGCCGACTTTCCTACTTTTTATAGTTTACCGGCAATATGCATGAATACTCCGGATGTCGGTATGTTTGTGTCGCCATATACTCTTGTATATTTAAACTGGTATCATCATTCGGGAGACAAGGATAAATATCTTACGGTTATCCCGGAGGTTTTACGTGAGGTCAATTCTACGGCGGGAATACCGGTGGCTGGAAATTCCGGTTTAAGAAGATCCTGCGGCTCTCTTTTTGCCGCCGGACAATGCGAATATGCGGAGGCGATGATAATGAGAGTCGGAATGAGTAATGGATCAGAGACAGATGCTGTATTTATCTGCTATCCGTTTGTGTCGGCAAAGGATGGTAAAGAATATGTCTACTATTACCCTTGGCATGGCAACTGGAAGATGCTTATGGGAAAGATTGAAACAATAAGCATATGCTCATGAATGGAATGAGAACTCCTGATAACAAAATCCTTATCTGTAATGTCGTGCTATTGATTTTGATGTCGGCAGGATCAGGTGTGTTCATGATAATTATGCCTAAATATGCCGATGACCTGTGGTACATGACAAATATCAGATATTGGTTTGACGCACAGGGAATATGGTATCCTACCGACGGAGGGAATATATTTAAATTTGGTATACCGTGGGAAGGAATCAGAACTACAATATATGAACATTGGCAGACTGACAATGCACGCTTATGCAATATTGTTGTAATTTTTTTTCTGTTACTGCCAAAATGGGAGGGTTCATGCGTAGCTCTTTTGTGTTGGATCGGAGCTATGTATTATAGTTTCAAGCTTTCGGGGATTGGTTGGAAAGTTTCGAGACTGGTTCCGGTTGCTTTGGCTTTATGGAGCTTTATGATGCCTTGGTCTCAACAGATGGGGGCCCTTGACTATCAGTTTAATTATGTAGTTTCAAGTGGCATGATGTTGTGTTTGTTGTATCATATGAAGCGCGGTGTGCGCAACCCGATCGGCTATGCGGGAATATTTGGAGCGTCAATATTTATCGGAGCTTGGCATGAGGGCTTTTCTTTTCCGGTGATGTTCGGACTTATGGCAGTTATCANNCAAAAAATGTCGGAGGAAAGACGTTATAACGGTTCTTGTCGGGCTCTCAATAGGTCTTGCGCTGCTGATGATCGCGCCATGTCTTGAAGATAAACTTCCAAGAGAAATCTCTGCAAGGAATCACACATTGTCGGCATTTGTCAGATCATTTATAATTCATCCGGCTTTTATTTCATTTATAATAATTATTTCATTGGCCGCTTTTAAAAACCGATCTAAAAAGATATTAAGAAATCCTTATATGGTTTTTATAATCGTAAGCGGAGTACTTGCCATCATTATGCAATTTATCGTCACGCAAACGCGCAGGACAGGCTGGTGGGCGGATCTCATCTCGGTGATCGGTATTATGTATGTCTTGCATTCTTGTTTCTATACAAAGGGAAATAATGTAAAGAAAAATATCATATATATCATATCATCGGTTTGTGTCTTAGCCTATTGGATAATTGTTAATATATCTACAATTCGTTTTGCAGCCCTTTCACGGGATGTTACGCGGGAATATGTGTTGGAAAATAAAACGATAACATTCAAAGAATTCAGGAAATTATCTTATTTGTCTTTACTGTGTTTGTATACTCCTGATGTAAAATCATTTCATTATATTCCGTGGATAGTACGTCATTACGGGTATTATGGTAAACATGATGTTCTTGCCGTGATACCGGATTGCCTTAGGAATATAGATTCGAATAGCGGAGAAAGTATAGACATAAGAAATGAATTTAAAATAAAAGAAGATAACATTTTTACAACCCGACATTATGAATATGGAGACAATATCAATGTTGCGGTCACATATACCAACGGCACGAAAAGGCAACGTATTTTTACTGCATTCCCGTTTATTTCCGAGAGAGACGGCAAGTCATATACTTATCTCTATTCCGACCCGGATCTCNNATATATCGATACAGTAACTGAATTAAATGGCTTTCAAACTAAAACATATATCTTATTCCCCTTCTGCGGTCTGGAATTATATCTTCATATCAGTTTTTATAATTCTTATCGGAGGCTATCTGATAATTATGCCCAAGCATGCGGATGACTACTGGTTTCTCATGGAAGGTCTTGATAAATGGTTCTTAAAGCAGGGCCTTACAGACGCCAATGCAGGAGGGGATATAATTAAATACGGCATTCCCTGGAAAGAGATAAAAGCGACATGGTCTTATCATTATAATTTTGATAATGCGCGATTAGGAAATATATTAGTGCCGTTTTTTTTATTATTGCCTAAATGGGTAGGATCCGGCTTATGTGTGGCGGCATGGCTTTTTGCTATGACAGGATCTTTCCGACTTGCGAAGATAAATATAAGGCAATCCCCGTTAGTTCCATTGGCGGTTTTTCTATGGTGCTTCTTTATGCCCTGGAGAAATGGGATGGGATGCGTGGTATTTCAGTTCAATTATCTGATTCCTTCGGCATTAGGAGTGTATGTGGTCTGGCTTGTATTGAATAAAAAATACAGATTGACTACAGAAATAACGATCTTTATCCTCTCATTTTTGATAGGATGGTGGCACGAAGGATTTGCTTTGCCAATAATTGTCAGTATTACGATTCTTTTGATTTTTTATAAAAATATGAGGAAAAGTAATGCCATTTGTGCGGTAATCGGATTGTTGGCAGGAACGTGTATTTTGTTTACGGCTCCCGGAATGTCATGCCGCTGCACAACATCGGTGAGTCTCTTGATTTCAGATATTCTTAAAGCCGTGCCTTATACGCTCGCTATGAGTTCGGTATATTGGCTTTTTGTTATTCTGATCGTAATAAATTTGGTTGGGAAGTGCGGAAAAGATTTATTTAAAGATCCGATAATTCTGTTTGCCTTGTCAAGCGGATTCGTACCAGTCGCAATCATGATGATTACCTATACGGAATCAAGAGTGGCATGGTGGTCTCAATTTATCTCCGTAATCGGTATAATGCGGTTGTTGGAGGAATGTAATGGAAGGCTATGGACAAGATATGATAAAAAAACAATCGTATTGACCTTTTTAGGTATGGCATGTGTGGTAATCCATTTGACATCGGTAGACTATTATGCCAACCGTATGCGTGCCGCTTTAAGTCATGCCATAGTAAAGTATAAGAATAACAAGGATAAAGCTGTGTTTGAAGATGTGCTGGCCTATAGAGATATGCCTATAATAAATTTCAAGACACCTGATGTTTTGTTCTATTCATTAAATATGCAATTCTTGGATAGTTTTTTGAATCCTGATCATTTGTCCCGATCTTTTGTCATGATTCCCGAACAGCTCGAATATGTGGATTCCGATACGGGACGCATTCTTGCCGGTAATGCCGGGATGCGAGAGTTTGCACATCATCTATTTATGCCTTCAGAGGCATCCGATATAAAAAATGCGGGTTGGTATTACGTTGAGGCAGACTATGGTGACGGATATAAACCTGTCAAAGCATGGATGGCTCCATTTAGATCGGCAGAAGATGGAAAGGACTATGTATATGTATACGTATTCGTGAGCTGGCTGAACCAAAGATTCAGAATGATAAAAGGGGTGAATATTAAGTAGATATATCATGAGAATAGGATATATAGACTCGTTTAAGGGGCTGGGAATTCTCGGAGTCGTGATGATTCATTTGCGCGNNCGATTCATTTGCCGGGAAACAATCTGCCTCCTTGTCTGTTGCAACTTATGGTTTATTGGGCGGTTTTTTCTTTCTTTTTTATATCAGGCTGGATGTATCATATAGGAGGAAAGAACAGGACGCCACGAGAGCATTTCAAGATCAGATTGGAAAAATTCGGTCGGATATATCTGATATTTACTATTATCTATATAGGATTTGACATAACCCTTGTCATGGCGGGATGGTATGAACCGATAATAATTTTAAAGGATGTCTATAAAAGTGTGGTATTTACCGGAATAGGTACATTGTGGTTTTTGCCGGTATTGCTTTTGGGTGAGACTTTGTTTGTAGCTTGTCTGAATTACAATAGGAATAAAAGGATGGTAGTGCTGAGTATTCTGACAACTGTCAGTTTTATTCTGTTTACATGGAGTGAATATTGCCGCGATTTATACTATTCAGGAATGATCGGACAGGCATTGTGCATGCCTATAGATACTGTCGGACTGATAGGAGAGAGTTGTCTGTTTATATCGCTTGGATATTTATGCGCAAAACATATACTTCCGGCTATTCTGATCATTAAAAATAAGTATGGCGATAAGGTGCTGATCATGACAGGACTGTTTCTTATGGCACTCTCTGTGTTATGTTCTTTTCAGGTTTCGGAGTGGCGATTGTTTTTTGCTCGATTGGTTCTTGTCGTTCCATTGTCTCTCGCGGTAATCATGATTACCATGAGTTTAAAGAATGATATCTTATCGCGCTTTTTTAGTTTCTGGGGCCGAAACTCCTTGATACTTATGTGTACGCACTATTCTTTGACTCTGGTCTTGATAGAAATCGCGGATGTGTGGATTAATGGAGAAATAGTGCCCTCGTTGTTAAGAACCAGCCTATATATGGGAATCTGTCTGTTTCTGACGTATTGTCTTATACGGATCAAATTTGCAGAAAGATTTTTAAATATCAGGATGTCATGAAAAATATAAGAGATCTTTTAAGCAGATATATAAGCGGTCTCACCTGGAACTGCCTATGGATATTTCTGTTTATGGTCGGTTTCGGTGTGTTTTTTATAGGCATGCCGAAGTTCATGGACGATTATTGGTATATGATGCATCTTAGACCATGGTTCGAGTCGCAAGGTATTGTTTATCCGGAAAATGGAGGAAATATATTCAAAGCAGGTATTCCGTGGGAAGCGATCCTGGATACATGGTACGAACATTACGAAGAAGATAATATTCGTCTTGGAAATTTGGTAGCCCCAATTTTATTGCTTTTCCCAAAATGGATTGGCTCCGGAATATGTCTGGCCTGTCTGGTATATTCAATAATCGTAGGGTTGGGTTTAACCGGAATCGATTGGCGTAACTCTCGGTTAGTTCCTGTAGCTTTGTTTTTGTGTACATTTTTTATGCCCTGGCGGGATCATTGGGGAGCATTGGACTATCAGTTGAATTATATTGTCCCCACTGCCATTTCCATAGGCTTAATAAAATGCATTTATATAGCTGATAAGCATTATACTATTAAACGTGTTCTCATTATACTACTGCTATCTGCAATTATAAGTATGTGGCATGAAGGTTTTTCTGTGCCTATTTTAGGAGGACTTCTGGGTCTGGTATTTATATTTAAGAAATGCCGTAGATATTATGTCTTTATATCTATGGCAATTCTTGTGGCCGGAACACTGATCCTCTTGTCGGTACCCGGGATGCGTATCCGTATGAACGGGATGGATTTACATAGTGAATTGGTGTTATTATATGCTTTTAATGCATATTCACTGGAGGTATTCCCTTTTGTTCTGATGCTTATTCTCACATTAATCATAATTATAAAGGGAAAATTTATTGGGGGNNATCAGGAAAAACAGTTTTTTTATTTTTAGTTTTATAAACGCGTTACTTTCTTCTATTATAGTTTACTGTAGTTCTTCATTCGGCAGGGGTTGTTATTGGATGTCTTTTATGTCCGTATTGTGTATAGTGTGTCAATTGCAAATTCTTTTCCCTTCTTTTAGGAAAGGATATAATGTCTTGCATGTGACATTGGCCATATTAATGTTATGCCCAGTATTTCTACATCTGGGAAGCGTGGATTTTTTTGCCTTAAAATATAGGGAAATAATGAAGAAAATTACGAGGAGCTATTATGAATGTCCTGAAAATAGTTATTTTTGTGATTTCAAAATTTTAGGAAAAATGCCATTGGTATGTGGTTATCTTCCTGACATACGATTCAGCGGTTTATACATATCATGGTATTATAGCGGCAGTAAAGAGAATAGATGGCTTGGTGAAGAATGGCTTATACCGGAACAATTAGAACTTGTTGATTCCAACAGCGGTCAATTGATTCCGGGAGGATCTGATGTACGAATGACTGATGGTTATATGTTTGCCTCTGCCGATGGATACGAGGATCCTACGCCGATCATACGAATGGATTTTGGCAAAGGATATGTTCCGGTGCCAGTTGATGTAGCCCGCTTTAGATCAAATGCGGATGGGAAATATTATATATTTCTAAATCCTCATATAGACTGGTATGTCTCTCATTTTAAAAAGGTGAGAGGGATCCGGCCTTTTAAAACCTGCAATATCGAAAAGTGACATGAATAAGACAATATCTTTATTCAGGAATATTCATCTGTCTTGGAATATAGTGTGGATAAGCCTTTTTGCAATCGGTATGGGAATTTTTCTCATAGGAATGCCAAAGTATCTTGATGANNTAGAGGCAATGGCGTAGACTACCCTACAAACGATATAAATCTGTTTTCTACAGAGTTTCCCTGGAAAGAGATTCAGGAGACGTGGAGAGATCATTATATGTATGACAATGCGCGGCTGGGCAATATAATTGTTGTTCTGTTTCTTTTGCTTCCAAAATGGATTGGTTCTTTGATATGTCTGGGGATAGGGATATATGTTATAATAAAATCTTTTGATATCTGTGGTATAGATATCAGCAGATCGGCGCTTGTACCATTCGGATTGGCTTTATGGTATATATTGATGCCTTGGCAAAATCATATGGGAAGTCTTGTATTTCAGTTTAATTATATAATCCCGAGCATTCTTGCTATTTTTGTTCTGAAATTTATTTTTTGTCGGATGACGAAAATTCATCAATTACCTCTTTTATTTGTCGAAACGCTTATTATCAGTATTTTATTTGGGGTATGGAATGAGGCATTCTCAATTCCGATAATTAGCGGCCTTACATTGACTCTTTTGTTTTACAAGCCTCTTCGCAATCTAAATACATATGCTGCATTAACAGGATTGACAATAGGACTTTTATGGCTTCTGTTGGCTCTGGGTTTCAGTGTAAGATATAATGCATTGGATCATTCTTATGTTGGGAATGTCCTTACCGTTATAAAAAGGTTTGTCAAAATTATCAGTTTTCATCCTTCCATAGTAATTCTCATTATTTTACAGGGGTGGATTCTCCTGAAAAAGGGTCAGAGGAATTTGAGAAAATCTCCTTTTATATGTTTTGTCAATACGAGTGCAGTAGGCTCAATAATATTGTCGTTTCTGACTACAGGTATGCCGAGATCCGCCTGGTGGTGTGATATGATTTCTGTCATAGGAATTCTCTATATCTTACAGCGTTATTATGGTTTATATTGGAGCGTTTACAAGAAATCCAATATTATTTGGGGTGCTTCTGCGATGACGATTGTATTTTCCTCACTGATTCTTACAGATATATGCGTGATAAAAACTGCAAAAGAATGCCGTAAGATAATTTCTTGCTTTCATGATAATCCTCATGGAAATGTATATAACGAATGGGTGGCGGCTTTGGACTGTCCGGTTCTTATGTTGAGTAAGTTTGATACATATCCGGAGGGTTATCTTCATCTCATTCCACCATATCATTGGTCTGCAAAAGAATTGACTTCAGGACGTATAAATGTTGTGCCCGAGAGACTGAAAGCGATTACTCCAAGTGAAGGGGAATTTATTCCGGGAGAGGGAGGTGTAAAGCGTATAGATAATTATTATGTAATAGAAGCAGATTCAGGAATTATCGGTCAAGGCAAGGTCGATCTATGTCTTGACAATGGAAGAATTGTAGATGCCAATGCCGTGGTTATACCGTTCGTATCAGAATATGACCAGAGAAAATATTATAATATGTTGATTTATGACAGAAAGATAGAGCGTCTGTTTCATAAGATCAATTCTATTGGAAAATATAAAGATAACAGGTGAACGTCCCTTAACTAAATATTCGGATCATATAAAAGATATTCAGAATAATAACTGATGAAAACATCAATATATAGATTTACTCAGATATCACTGGCCTGGAATAGGCTGTGGCTTTTTCTTTTTGCAATCGGGATGGGAATTTTTCTCATAGGAATGCCAAAGTATCTTGATGATTGTTTCTTTTTGTGGCCTTTTGGAGACTGGTTGGCAGCCAACGGAGTAAAATATCCGACAGACGGCGTCAATCCATTTGTTACAGGCATTCCTTGGGATGAGATTCTTGTCAGATATCAAATCACTTATAATACGGATAATGCCAGGATCGCAAATATTCTGGTGATATATTTCCTTCTTCTTCCAAAATGGATAGGATCATTGCTTTGTCTTATCTTATGGCTGTACGTCATTATAAGAACGTTTGAATTCTGTAATATCAATATTAAATATTCAGCTTTGGTGCCGATAGGATTAGGCCTTTGGTATTTTCTTTTACCGTGGGAGAATCATATGGGCAGTCTTGTCTTTCAGTTCAATTACATTATTCCCAGCGCAATATCAATTTTTATTTTACGTAGATTGTATTTTTCAGACTGTAGATATAATACTCCTCCCATAATGTTTGTTGCCGGCATATTGTGTGGAGCGTGGAATGAAGCTTTCTCTATTCCTCTAATGGCCGGAGTAACAGCTTCTCTTTTTATCTGCAAATCTTTTCGCAATTGTAAGGTTCTCATACTGTTGACAGGCTTATTGACAGGCCTTGCCTGGTTGATCGCTGCTCCCGGATTCAATGTGCGTTGTAATGGATTGGATTATTCATATACAGAAGGTATTGCATTCTTTATAAAAAGAATAATCGAAACAATATGTATGCATCCATCTATTTTGATTCTCTTAGGTGTGGAATTGTGGGTAATGGCAAGAAAAGGAATTCAGAACGTATTGCGATCCAAGATAATGTTTCTGATTAATGTGAGTGCAGTGTGCTCACTCGCACTTTCTTTTGTTTCTACAAATATGCCAAGAGTGGCATGGTGGTGTGATCTGGCTGCTGTAATCGGCATACTTTATCTTCTACAGAAATGTTATGGATACTATTGGAATCAGTATAGCATAGTCAATATATTCATATGCTCGCTTCTTTTGGGAACAACAGGATTATCTTTGGCACTTACGGATATTTATGTGATAAGGACCGCTTCTGCGTCCAGAGAGATCATAGATGATTTTCTACGTAATCCTTATGGAAATGTATACAATGACTGGATCTCCGGGATTGATGAGCCTATAATGATATTAAGCAAGTTTGATACGTACCCCGGCGGTTATCTACATCTTATGCCATCTTTCCATATCAGTGGATCTGAGCTCCTTCCGGGAGGTATCAAGGTTGTCCCCGAACGGTTACGTTCGATTGCTCCGAATGAAGGTGAATTGTTGCCGGGTGAGGGGCATGTGCGTTGTATTGACGGATATTATGTTTTTGAGCCTGATTCTGTTGTATATGGTCAAGGCCGGATAAATATAGGCCTTGACAATGGCGCGGTTTTGAATGCCGCAGCTGTAGTTATTCCTTTTACGTCCGAGTATGATGACAAGGAATATTACTTACTGAGGATATTCAGCAAGAAAAAACAGAGATTATTCAGTCGGATAATTGCTATGGACACTTATCGGGAATGATTTTGTATGATAAATGATATGAATACGAAAATGTCTATCTTCAGAAATTTTCGCCTGACCGGGAATATAGTGTGGATAAGTCTTTTTGCAATCGGGATAGGACTTTTCTTTATAGGGATGCCGAAGTATACGGATGATTATTGGTATATGATGCATCTGAGGCCATGGTTTGAATCGCAGGATATTATCTATCCTGAAGACGGAGGAAATATATTAAGAGGAGGTATTCCGTTTCGTGAGATATGGGCTACATGGTCAGAACACTATGGAAATGATAATATCCGGTTTGGCAATCTTCTCGCGCCNNTGTTGATCTTTCCCAAATGGGTAGGTTCAGGATTTACCTTAGTTTGTCTGGGAATAGCAGTAATAGGAGGTTTTGTGTTGGCCGACATCAATTGGAGGAAATCTCCGTTCGTGCCTATTGGATTGTGTATGTTGATGTTTCTATTGCCATGGTATGACGGCATGGGATCACTTGTATTTCAGTTGAATTATGCTTTTACCCCGGCTGTCATAATAGTTTTTCTAATATATTTAAAAAAATTATGGCATGATAAATCTGATTCCAAGCTGCTAAGACTGACTTTGCTTGGTGTAATGGCAGGGGCTTGTCATGAAGGTTTTTCCGCTCCGTTGATCGGAGTGATTCTGATTCTGATATTATTTGATAAAACTTTTAGAAAAAAATCAGTTTATTATGCATT